>JAHEMX010000338.1 GCA_024643445.1 Desulfobulbaceae bacterium
ACGGACGCCGTCATCAACAGTGACCAGTTCGCTGGTTCGCTGGATTTTTCCCTTGACCAGGGCGGTGGTTTCAACCTTGACAGGAATAATCTCGTCGTGGAACGTTCCCGTTTCGATGGCCCGCGCTGCGCGGGCATGGCTTTCAACGGCAAAACGGTCCATAGCCTCCCGGTCGATGCCATGTTGCTGGGCAACCAGCTCAGCCGTCATGCCCATCGAGGAATAGGCTTCCGGCCAATCCTCCACCATGGCTGGATTGGCACTGTATTTCAGGCCGCCAAGCGGCACACAGGACATGGACTCGACGCCGCCGGCAATTATACAGTCCGCCAGTCCGAGCATCACCCGCTCCGCCGCCGTGGCAATAGTCTGCAGGCCGGATGAACAGAAGCGGTTTATGGTCTGGCCGGGGACTTCAACCGGCAGACCTGCCTTCATCGCCGCAATCCGTCCGATATTCATGCCCTGCTCCGCTTCGGGAAAGGCACAGCCAAGGTAGACATCCTCGATTGAGGCCGGCTCGATGCCACTGCGTTCAACCAGCCCCCTGATTGCCTCCGCCGCAAGGTCATCCGGACGAACATCCTTGAATTTCCCCTTGTTTGCCCGGCAGCCAGGAGTCCGGTAGCTTGCCAGAATATAGGCATCTCTCATATCGTTCCTCTCTGATGGTTCATTGACTCATTTAGCAAGATGCTCGGCTAGTTACGCAATGGTTTTCCTGTCTTGAGCATATGCCTGATGCGCTCGGCCGTCTTCCTGTTTCCGCAGAGCTTCAGAAAGTTTTCGCGCTCAAGCTGCAGCAGATAGTCTTCACTGATAATCGTATTCGGGTTGACGTCTCCACCACAGATCACCTCGGCGATGACACCACCCATTTCCGCCTCATATTCGGTGATCTGATCACCCATTTTCATGTTCCAGAGCTGGCTCTTGATGCTTGCCGAGATGCTGCGTCCCGGAGCCGGAATGTCGACCAGAGGACGTTTCGGGCGATAATTTACCGCAAGCGCAAGCACCTTCTGCTTCGCATCGGCGATCAACCGGTCACGATCCATGCTGATCGTATCGCCATCGCGCATATAGCCCATGCCGAACAGTTCGGCTGCCCCGGTGGAAACCTGGGCCATTGCAATCTGCCTGAAATTCTTGAAAATAAATGGTTGAACGTCGGTTTCATACTGTCGCGCCGTCTGCACGGCACGCAAACACATTTCCTTGGTACCCCCGCCTCCGGGCAGGAGTCCCACTCCAATCTCAACCAGTCCCATATAGGTTTCAGCCGAAGCGTTGATGCTGTCGGCATGAAGACAGAACTCACAGCCGCCGCCAAGCGTCATGTTGAACGGTGCCGCCACGACCGGAACTTTGGCGTATTTGACCGCCATCGTTGCCTTCTGGAAGGATCGCAGAACCATATCGATGTCCTCCCAGGCCCCCTCGGCAAGTGCTACGGCCAGCAGCATCAGGTTTGCCCCGACGGAAAAATTGGCTCCATTGTTGCCGATAACCAGTCCGGCGCCCTCCCGTTCCGCACGCCCTATGGCCCTGTGCGTCATGGCCAGGATATCGCCGCTGATGGCATTCATCTTTGAGTGAAATTCCAGACAGTAGACGCCATCGCCCAGATCGACCAGCGAACTGTTGGCGCTTTTCTCAACAACCTTGTTGCCCTGCTTGAGAATCTCAAGATGCAGCTGGCCGGCCGGCAGGAGCACGGGCAGGTAGGTTTTACTGTGAAAATCAAAGTATTCCTTCTGCCCGGCATCGTTGAAACGATAAAAGCTCTCAACATCGCGCACTATTTCGGGTACCGCCACCCCGTCAGCATCGGCCCGTTTGACAAACTGCTTGACGCCGATTGCATCGAACAACTCAAAAGGACCGATTTCCCAGTTGAATCCCCATTTCATGCCGTTATCGATATTGACAATATCATCGGCAATTTCCGGAATCCGGTTAACGGCATAGATCAACGTGTCGCGCAGACTCTTCCAGGCAAACTCCGCCCCCTTGTCCGCCCCGTTAACCACCGTTCTGATCTTCCGGGCGGGATCGTCTATCTGCCTGACCATTTCCACCGAAGCGAATTTTGGTTTCTCGAGCGGCTTGTACTCTCCTGAGGCATAGTCGTAGTAAAGAATCCGGCGTTTACCGTCGACCATCTCTTTTTTATAAAATCCCTGCCCGCTTTTATTTCCCAGCAACCCCCGCTTAAGCATTTCCGCAATGAAATCAGGCAACTTGAAAACATCACGCTGTTCATCTTGCGGCAGTGAATCATAGGAGTTGGTACCGACATGGGCCAGGGTATCGAGACCGACAAGATCAGCTGTCCTGAAAACAGCGCTTTTAGGACGCGCCATGGCGGAACCGGCAACGGCATCGACCTCCTCCACGCTCATCCCCATCTCGCGCATGTGCCCGATGGTTTTATAGATACCGTAGACCCCGATACGGTTGGCGATAAAATTGGCGGTATCCTTCGCATAAACAATGCCTTTTCCCAGGCGTCTGCTGATAAAATCCGCCATAGCGCTCAGCGACTCAGGAGCCGTCTCCCGGCAGGGAACGAGCTCCATCAGGCGCATGTAACGCGGCGGGTTAAAAAAATGTGTTACCAGGAAGTTCTTCCGAACCTCGGGCGGCAGTGATTCAGCCATCTCGTTTACCGAGAGGCCGCTGGTATTGGTGGAGAGGATAGCATCAGGTTTCAGGTGCGGGACGATGTTTTTGAAGAGATCACGCTTGATTGCCATGTTCTCGACCACGACCTCTATCACCCAGTCACAGCCGCGCAGCTTATCCAGATCATCTTCCAGATTGCCCGTTTCTATCTGCCGGGCGTATTCCGTTATATGCAGAGGCGACGGTTTCATCTTCGCCAGTCCCTGGAGAGAGTCATCGGCTATCCGGTTTCGCACCCGCCGGTCAGCAAGAGTTAAGCCCCTGCTCTTTTCCTGCTCACTCAGATCCCGGGGGACGATGTCAAGCATCAGCACCTCAAGTCCGGCGTTGGCCAGATGCGCGGCAATGGTAGCGCCCATGACCCCGGCACCCAATACCGCTGCACGATTTATCTGCCTCATGGTTTTTCTCCGTTCTTGGATGTGTTCCTGAATACCAGCCCATTTTCCTTACTCATATACATTTCATCAATGACCTGTTTGTGTTTTTTGTAAATCTCTTTTCGCTTGAGCTTCAAGGTCGGTGTCAGCTCACCTGCTTCAATGGTGAATTCCCTGGGGAGCACGGCAAAGTGCTTGATGGTGCTGTAAGGCGGCAGTTCCTTGTTCAGCAGGTCGATACGGTGAGCGTAGCGTTCCTGGACGGCCCGGCTGTTCACCAGGCCATAGATATCCAGATAATCGAGATGCTCTTCCCGGCTCAGATCAAGAAGGCGCTCGATATTCGGGGTCAGCAGGGCCACCAGATAGGGCTTGCGGTCCCCGAAAATAATGGCCTGGGAGATGTACTTGTCAAGTTTGAGTTCATTTTCGATGGGTTGCGGGGCGATATTCTTGCCGCCTGACGTTACCAGGATCTCTTTTTTTCGATCAATGATATAGACAAATCCTTCCTCGTCGATCCGGGCGATATCCCCGGTCTTGAACCAGCCATCTTCAAAGGATTGCTCAGTCGCCTCATCATCCTTCAGGTAGCCCTTCATGACCTGAATACCTTTAACGAGCAGTTCACCGTCCGCCGCCAGTTTCAGCTCGGTATGCTTGACCGCCTTGCCCACCGAGTCAAACCTGATCTCGCCACGCGTACTCAAGGTAACCACCGGGCTCGTCTCGGTAAGGCCATAGCCGTTATAGACCGGAATCCCGATTGCCCACATGAACTCATTGATGGTCTTGTCCAGCGGCGCGCCGCCGCAGATGATACCCTGCAGCCGGCCGCCGAACCGTGCCCGGATCTTTTTGAATACCAGCCAATCATAAAAACGGTACTGCAAACCAAGCAACCCAACCGGCTCCTGCCTGACAAACTTTTTCCGGGCATATGCCCGGCCGATTTTAACGGCCCGGTGGAAAATACTCTTGCGCAGAGAACTCATCTGGTGGGCGGATTCATAGACACGGGAATAGATTTTCTCGAACAGACGCGGCACGCTGATCATCCAGGTGGGTCTGATCTCCATCATGTTTTCCAGGACTTTCTTGACATCTTCGGCAAAGGCAATGTGATGCCCGCACAACAGCGTCACATAATACCCTCCTGTCCGCTCGAGAATATGGCTCAGCGGCAGGAAACTCAGAAAGGTCTCCCTCCCCCCTAATGCGTTAATCTTCTCGAGGCCGTACTGGGCATTGCTCAGCACATTCTTCTGGGTAAGCAGGACACCCTTCGGGACACCGGTCGTACCGGATGTGTAGATAACGGTCAGGATATCTTCCTGGGTGATCCGGGCGATCTGATCTTCGATTTCCTTCTTCTGCTCGTCACTGACAGGTGTCGAGACTTCCGAGAGTTGATACTGGGTGTAGACGGGGAAACATCGCTCACCCATGAAACGCTCATATGAGATAACCAGTTCCACACCGGGTATCTCATCACGGACTTCGAGCAGCTTCTCGTACTGTGCCTTCGTGGAAACAAACACCGTCCTGACATCACTGTGATTGATAATATACGCGGCCTGCTTGCCGGTATTGGTAGCATAGATTGGAACGGGCACCGCACCGGTACTCTGGATGCCGAAATCGGAAATGGCCCAGCCGAGGCGGTTCTCCGAGAAGATGGCTACCCGATCACCAGGCTTTATGCCTGCTTTAGCGAGTCCTCGGGCCAGTTGGAGAACCCGATCATAAAATTCCTGATAGGTCAGAGAGAGAAAGACACCCTGCT
>JAHEMX010000009.1 GCA_024643445.1 Desulfobulbaceae bacterium
TGCCGTGTTTACGAATCGAGACCGAGGTCTTCCCCTGTTTGCCCTGCGGGGTTACCCAGCTTACCTCAAAACGATTCAGCTTTTCATTATGCCGAACTCCGACAACACCGGTACCAGAATTACTTACTGTCACCATATGCTTATTGGTCCGGACCTTGCCAAGCTTTCGCTCAGTCTGGTCGCGCCACGATATTGCCGAGAGCAGACTTGAGTAACGGCCGCCACATTTCCTGTCGGAAAAAAATTTTGAATGGGTTTTCCCGGTAAATCTGACTCGAACGTACCAACCATGGGTCCGTTTCGATTCCTGATCGATTCGGGCGATATCCTTATGCTTCTCCAACAGCATTTTTTGTTTAGAATCTCCTTCAATCACTTTGCAAAACCTCTTGTATTTTGTTTTTCTTCTGTTCAACGTCACTATTACCTGGCAATCTTCCTTTGGACTTCATCTGAGTCGTGCTTAGGACATGGACGCTATCGTTGAACGTTTTTGCTTTGGCAATGGAAACAAGCCATAGACTACATAGTTGGTCAGGTCGATAATGTCAACCTTTTTCAAAGCCTTTTTTCTTTGATAAATATACGACGTGGGGCCTTTTCATGTCTTTTTTGAATATTTTTAAATAATTACGACAATGTAGGAGATTAACCATGACAACAGGACCTTCAGATCTTCATCGCCTCATTGAGGTCGTCCAGGTTCTTCGCTCGCCGGGGGGGTGCCCCTGGGACCAGAAACAAACAACAAAGTCGCTCAAAAAATACCTCAGTGAAGAGTTTCAGGAGATTCTCACGGCAATCGATAATGATGATCACGCCAACCTCTGCGAAGAACTCGGTGATGTTCTCTACTTACTTGTTATGATTTCCGAGATCAACCGACAGCAGGACCACTTCACCTTTGAAGACGTGATGACATCCATCACCGAAAAGCTCATACGAAGGCACCCTCACGTATTTTCTGAAAAACAGAACCTAGACGAGGAGACTTTAAGAAAACAATGGTTGAAAATCAAGGATCAGGAGAAATTCGGCAAGAAATAAATTGACTTGCGTCTGAACCTGTATTAAAAATGACCGGTTCAATGGCTGCCGTTGCAATCGGTTTGCCCTAACACATTCCCTCCTCGCTCTCTGCAACATACAGAAAAGCGAGGGCCGAACAGCGGATCTATCCGCTCATCATTAAGTCCACGAGGAGGAACTTATGAGAAGGTACGAACAAATTTTCATTCTTCGCCCGTCACTGGGGGAAGAGGAAATCACCAAGGTAATCGAGAACTCTGAGAAGATCGTTCTTGATCAAGGAGGTGCTATTATTTCCCAGAGTAAATGGGGAATGAGGAAAATGGCATATCCGATCAAGAAAGAACCTCAGGGGTTTTACGTTTTCTCCGATTTTGCCGCCACGCCCGGTGCCGTAGCCGAGATAGAGCGTAAATTCCGTATTGATGACGCCGTTCTCAAATATCTGACGGTAAAAATCTCTGATGACATCAGTGCAGATGAAATTATCGAAGCACAAAATGCAGCATCATCAAAAGCAGCCGCATCTGAAGCACAGGATGACAGTGACGATTCTGAAGAGATTGACAGCCCGGAAGATGACGAAGCCTCTGCAAGTGCATCAGATGGCGATGATGAATAATCCCTGCCTCTGCAATTAACAAAATCAAGGAGAAATATAATGGCTGAAAGACCACAGAAAAAACTTTTTTCACGTAAAAAAGTATGCCGATTCTGCGTCGACAAAGAAACGACTATTGATTACAAGGATCACAAGACCCTGCGTAATTTCGTCACCGAACGCGGCAAGATTATTCCGCGAAGAATACTTGGTACCTGTGCTACCCATCAACGCCAGCTCTGCTCGGCGGTAAAGAAAGCGCGTCAGATAGCCTTGCTGCCATACGCCGGCAATACACTGGGTTGACAGGCTGACCGGGTGCATTTGTGTCTGAAGAAATCGATAAGAGTAACTACGGGATAAGGTCATTGCAGCATATTCTGCTGTTTTGTCTGGTGCTGCTCCTGCCTACACTGCAGGGTGCACTTTTTGGCTGGTTGCACTTTATTGTCCCGCTCGCCGTGTTTTTCTATATCTACAAGTGGGAAAACGGTTTCACCTACATAATCGCTGGTTTAGTTATTGCGATGCTGGTAAGTCTTGTCATCGGTTCCTTTCAGATAATGCTCTTTTCAGCCGCCCTTGTACCCGCGGGCTACAGTCTGGCCCAATCCGCCTTTCGGAGTGATTCACCTGCCGCATCGGGATTCAAGGCGACGGTCATGCTGGTCATCTGCTGGATTCTTCTGCTGGCCGGCGAAACCTTGATAACAGGCATAAACCCTGTTGTTGACTTTCTCGGTTCTCTTGACACCAATATCGAGCAGACTCTGATATACTATCGACAGAGCGGAACCATGGCGCCGGATACGCTCGCCATTCTGGAACAGTCATTTGTGCAGATGAAGGCCGCCCTGCCCAAGGTAATGGTTTCCATTATTCTGAGCCTGGCACTGGCCATCACCTGGTTCACGATGCTGCTTGGTAACCGCATGGTTCTCAAATTCACCGGTTATCGCCCCTGGACAGATATTAAAACCTGGCAACTCCCCGAGAGGCTCATCTGGCTGCTTATCATCGCTGCTCTGACGGCAATACTGCCACTCGGCAGCACGATCAGGCTTATTGGCCTCAACGTTCTCATCGTTTCCAGTCTTGTTTATTTTTTCCAGGGTTTCTCTATTTTTGTCTTTTTCCTGCACAAATGGGGAGTCCCTCTCTTTTTAAGGTTTATGCTCTACGGCATGATGCTGTTCCAGTCATTCGGCACGGTTGTCCTGCTCGTTGTCGGAATTGGCGATGTCTGGCTTGATTTGAGACGACTCAAGAAACAAAACGCACACACAAACACTGATAGTGAATAACCGAAAAACCACTGCATCCCCTGCGGATACAGCAACTGATATGAGGAGTCACCGATGGAACTCATTCTAAAAGAAACAATCGACTCTCTTGGACGCGAAGGTGATATCGTAAAGGTAAAACCCGGCTATGCAAGAAACTACCTTCTGCCCAAGGGAAAAGCGGTCCCCGCCAATCCTGCAAACCGTCTGGTACTTGAGAAAAACAAAAGCGAGATTCGGGCACGTCTTGAAAAAGACCAGCACACGGCAGAGCAGTTGTTCAAAAAACTCTCCGGCATCACGCTCACTTTCGAGGAACTTGCCGGCGCAGATGAAAAACTTTTCGGCTCTGTTACTACCAGCGATATACAAACACAGCTTGCTGACAAGAAAATAGAGGTAGACAAGAAAAACATCCTGCTTGCCGAAGCGATCAAGACCCTGGGCGAGAGACAGGTATCGATCAAGGTTGGTTTTGACCTGGTGGCCGAAATCACGGTCGTTGTTGCTCCCCAGCAAGCTGATAAATAGGCCGTGTCATTCTCCTGTTGAGGAAGCAAAACACTCCCGTTTTAAAACGGTCTGCTGCTCACTTATTAAGGCAATAGAAATACACACAAAAACACACCACGAGGAGGAAACTCCTGCTGGTGTGTTTTTATTTTGACACATCAGACTCATTATATTAGACAACAATCTTAACGACGTTTAATACCAATGGCCTCGCGATGAGTGACAGATATCAGTCAAATCTTAAGGATCAACCCCAGGCAGGCAGCCGCATTCCGCCACACAACAATGAAGCCGAACAATCGGTACTAGGCTCCATATTGTTGAAAGACAAGGCCTTTGCTTCGGTTGTCGACAAACTGGCGGCTACTGATTTTTACCGGCAAGGGCATCAGATAATCTATCAGTCAATGGTGGAATTATTTGACCGCGGTGAGCCCCAGGATCTGGTAACGGTGACGAATCTGCTCAACGACCGAAACCTGCTCGAGTCAGCAGGAGGTCCTACCTATCTCGCTTCTCTCACGTCAATAGTGCCGGTCACCGCCAATATCGCCGCCTATGCACGTATCATCCGGCAGAAGGCCATTCTTCGAAATCTCATCAACACCAGTACCGACATTGCCAACCGCTGCTTTGAAGAGCAGGACGACATAGACACCCTTGTCGATCAGGCGGAACAGTCCATTTTTGACCTTGCCGGAAAAAAAAGTTCAAGTGATTTCAATGCGCTGAAATCTATAGTCCCGGACAGTTTCAAAAAAATTGAGCAGCTCTACAAAAGAAAGGAACTCATAACCGGCGTTCCGACCGGCTACTACGAACTGGACAAAATGACCGCGGGGTTGCAGGATTCCGATCTCATCGTACTTGCCGGCCGTCCATCGATGGGTAAAACTGCTTTTGCTTTGAATATCGCTCAGCATGCCGCCCTCGTAGAAAAAATTGGCGTCGCCATTTTCAGCCTTGAAATGTCCAAAGAACAACTGGCAATGAGGCTGCTCAGCTCCGTCGGTCATATTGATTCTCAGAAGATCAGGACCGGCAGACTCCAGTCGGAAGACTGGCCGCATCTCACCAGGGCGGTAGGGATGCTCTCGGACGCTCCGATCCATATTGACGATACCCCTGCGCTTTCCATCCTGGAGATGCGTTCAAAGATACGTCGGTTGGCCTCTCAGCACGATATTGGGCTGATACTGGTAGATTATCTTCAGCTCATGCAGGGCAGAAGCGCTGAAAACCGTACCCAGGAAATCAGTGAGATCTCCCGCTCGCTCAAAGCATTGGCCAAAGAACACAGTGTTCCCGTGCTGGCCCTGTCGCAGCTCAACCGCGGCCTTGAAAGCAGAACAGACAAGAGGCCGATGATGTCTGATCTGCGCGAATCCGGAGCCATCGAGCAGGATGCTGATGTCATCTGCTTCATCTACCGGGACGAGGTATACAACAAGGCTGAAGATAATCCTGAGAGAGGTATCGCCGAGATCATCATCGGCAAGCAGCGTAACGGTCCAACCGGTTACACCCGCTTGTTTTTCAAGAAAGAATACACCATGTTCGAAAATCTCAGCTCCTATGAAGATCAGCCGTGATACAGACGCGCCTTGATCTCTTGTGAGCGAGCCGAAACTATTCCAGCAGCAGAGGAAATACTTGTATGAATGACAGTAAACCATTCCCCACTAAATATGATTTCAAACCGGTGGAAAAAAAGTGGCAGGACAGCTGGACCTCGCTCGGCTCCTACAAGGCGGAAGAAAACTCTCTGAAAGAAAAATACTATGTGCTCGAGATGTTTCCCTATCCTTCCGGCCGCATTCATATGGGACATGTCAGGAATTATACCATCGGTGATGTCGTTGCCAGGTACAAGCGACTGCGTGGCTTCAATGTTCTCCACCCGATGGGCTGGGATGCTTTTGGCCTTCCGGCAGAAAATGCAGCCCAGAAAAACAATACCCACCCGGCCAAGTGGACCTATGAAAATATAGATTACATGAGGGCTCAGCTTAAACAGCTTGGGCTTTCCTATGACTGGAGTCGTGAGTTTGCCACCTGTAGTCCCGATTATTATCGCTGGGAACAGCAACTCTTTCTGGAAATGTATGAGAAAGGCCTGATTTACCGGAAGATAACAACCGTTAACTGGTGCAACACCTGCCAGACGGTTCTTGCCAACGAGCAGGTTATTGAGGGTGCGTGCTGGCGCTGTGATGAGCTTGTTCATCCCCGAAATATGAGCGGCTGGTTTTTTAAAATAACCGCTTATGCCGAGGAACTGCTCAGCGACCTTGACGCTTTGACTGGATGGCCCGAAAAAGTTGTCACCATGCAGAAGAACTGGATCGGCAAATCGACTGGATTGCGATGTGATTTTCAAGTTGCAGGCCTTCCAGAAGCGATTTCAATCTTTACAACCAGGCCCGACACGGTATTTGGCGTCACCTTTATGTCCATTGCCACCGAACATCCGCTTCTTGAAACCCTTATCGCCGGAACCGGCCGGGAAGAGGCGATCCGTTTATTTGTTGAAGAAATACATGAAGAGAAATTGCGGCAGAATATCGAGGAAGAGCCTGAAAAAAAGGGGCTGTTTACCGGCCGCTACTGCATCAATCCATTCAACAATGAAAAAATCCCGATCTATGTCGCCAATTTTGTCCTGATGGGCTATGGTACCGGTGCTGTCATGGCCGTACCCGCTCACGATCAAAGGGATTTCGAATTTGCCAGGAAATATACTCTGCCCATTGTACCGGTTGTCCTGCCGGAAGGACAGATTCTGCAAGCGCAAGTGATGGAAACGGCCTCCACGATACCTGGCAAACTGGTGAATTCAGGTTCATTCACCGGCCTTGATTCCGTTGAAGCACAGTCCGCTATTATCGAACATGCCCGCTCTCATGGGTTTGGCGATTCCCTGGTCACCTATCGCTTGAGGGACTGGGGAATATCAAGACAGCGCTATTGGGGTGCACCTATTCCCATGGTTCACTGCGATTCCTGCGGTATCGTTCCGGTTCCGTCAGAAAAACTGCCCGTCACCCTGCCAGAAGATCCCGACATTAGCAAAAATGAATGTGCGCCGCTGAGTCAGCGTCCCGGTTTTATCCGCACACGCTGCCCGCGCTGCGATGAAGAAGCCAGGCGGGAGACCGATACCATGGATACCTTCGTCGAATCCTCGTGGTATTTCGCCAGATTTGCCTGTTCGGATTACCGGCAGGACCCCCTTGACCGTAAAAAGTCCTCCTACTGGCTGGCGGTCGACCAGTATATCGGCGGCGTTGAGCACGCTATTCTGCATCTGCTCTATTCACGTTTTTTTACCAAGGTCCTGCGGGATCTCGGGTATCTCGATGTTGGCGAGCCTTTTACCAATCTGCTGACCCAGGGCATGGTGATCAAGGACGGGGCAAAAATGTCCAAGTCGAAGGGCAACGTGGTTGATCCTGACCAGCTTATTAACCAGTATGGTGCAGACACCGTCAGGCTTTTCAGCCTTTTCGCCGCCCCGCCTGAAAGAGACCTGGAATGGAACGCACAGGGTGTCGAGGGTGCCAGCCGTTTTCTGAACAGGGTATATCGCTATATCATCAGCTTTGCCGAGCAGCAAGGCGGAGTTGCAGCACAGACCGATTTCGCATCTGAACCCAGCCGGGCGCTGCACCGCAAAATGCATCAGACCATCCGGAAGTTCACCTTTGATATTGAAAACGACTTCCATTTCAACACCGCCATCAGTGCAGCCATGGAATTGTTCAATACGCTTCTGCTGACAACCGACGAGAACAATGCTGAACAGGCCGAAAGGTCCGTGGTAATGGAAACCATCAGGAACCTGCTCGTCCTGCTGTACCCGATGGTACCTCATTTCTGTTCTGAAATGTGGTCCATCGCGGGATTTGCTCAATCCCTTGACCAGCAGAACTGGCCCGCATGGGATGAGGATGCCGCCCGCGAGGATCTTGTCACCATCGTTATTCAGGTAAACGGCAAGGTCCGATCGCGCATTGAGGTCGAATCAGACATCAGTGCCGAGGCCCTCGAAAAGGAGGCCTTTGCAGACGAGAATGCCAAACGATTCATCGCCGGCAAGCCGGTCAAAAAGGTAGTTGTTGTTCAGAAGAAGCTTGTTAATATCGTGGTTTAATACTACTATATCGCTGTCATCGTCATGGAACATCTGAACACTACCGGTACTACACCGACGCAAACAGAAAGGAGTCTTACTTTGAAACTGTTCGTTCGTTGCTCATTGGTGCTTCTGGTAACCTCGCTCATCCTGGCATCATGCGGATATCGAAATCCCTATGTCTATTCAGGACCGTCCAAGTCCATCTATTTGACTACCTGGAAAAACAGGACCAATCTCCTCCAGCTTGATTCAAAAATCTACCAGTCTCTCATCAAGTGGTACCAGAAATCAGGCTCGCTTCATATAACCAAGACGAAAGAGGGCGCTGATTACATTCTGGCAGGTGAAATAGTGTCCTACAATATACCTAGTCTTACCTTTGACGCGAATAACAGCACCTCACGGGTGAATCTCACCCTCACCGTCCGTTATGTTTTCAAGGACCTGAAAACCGAAAAAATTCTGCTGGAGAAATCACGCGAGGTATGGACCGAGGAATACCTGGTTACCGCAAATTCGAACGAAACCAGAGATAATGCCGACGCGGCGCTGGAAATCATTATAGACGAGTTATCACAAAGAATTTACCAGAGGTCGTTAGTGCAGATTGCCGAGTAACAGACCATAACGTTACCGCCACTATTCTATTCCTAGATTTCAGGCTCGCCTTTCAGCAAGACGCACCCGTCAACGAACCCGCATCTCAGTCACATGCTCTCAATCGGCACGGTCTCCCTGACAAGCCCTCTTATTCTTGCGCCTCTTGCAGGATACAGTGATCTTGCTTTCCGTTTATTGTGCCGCGAATACGGCGCCTGCCTGTGCGTTTCTGAAATGATCAGTTGTCATGGACTCATTTACCGACAGGACCGAACCCTTCGCATGCTGACCAGTTGCTCCGAGGACAAGCCGGTCAGTTTCCAGCTCTTTGGCGCCGAACCAGCCATCATGGGTGAAGCCGCCGCCTACCTGAGCAGTTTCAAACCGGATATCATCGACATCAATATGGGATGCCCGGTGAAAAAGGTGACAAAACGCGGGGCCGGCGCCGCGTTGATGACCGACATCCGGCTGGCCGAGAAAATTGTGGCAAGCGTGGTCGCCAGCAGCAGCTGCCCGGTCACCATCAAAATGCGATCCGGACCTGACAGCAAAACGATTAACGCCTCTGAATATGGGCGAATGGCTGAAGCCAACGGTGTTGCCGGCCTGACGGTGCATGGACGAAACTGGAAACAGGCGTTTTCCGGAACGGCAGACTGGCACATTGTCAGGCAGGTTAAAGAGGCTGTTACTATTCCGGTTATCGGCAACGGCGACATCGTCTCGCATGAGCAGGCGCTTAAGCTGCTGGCAGCCGGTTGCTGTGACGGGGTCATGATCGGTCGCGGGGCTCTTGGAAATCCATGGATATTTCATCCCGATGACAAACCAGCCAGTCTCGAGGCCATCGCCGAAGGCGCACTGAAACATCTGACATTGTACGAGCGCTATTGCGGCGAAGAGCAGCCTCGACTTTCTCCGATCAAAAATCATCTCGGCAGATACTTCAAGTCGACGGTGAACTCATCAAGAATTCGTCAGGCAATCTATCAGGAAGAGAGCTGGAACGCTCTGCTTGAGTTACTCAGATCGCTACTCTGACAGGTGGCTACTTTTTGCAGAGATCACCATCCCCTCACTCGATTTCCCTGCTTTTAACGAATCGCACAAGGTCCGATGCCTTAATTCCTCAATATATAGAAACTGATACTTGATATGACAGATGTTGCACTGAGGTTCTGATTACACCCGGCAACTGAAGGTAGAGTTCCCTCGCCAGAGATTTACAGGAACTTCACGTAACATATTCTGTTTTTTCTTTTTATATTAATATGTTATCTTGTCATATTTCGTTCTTTGTCTTCTCTTAAGTCAAGGTTTTTCTTCTCCCATCAGGAACTAGTTCCTGATGGGAGGCACATCGACGGTCGGCGGTTCACTTCCACTTGGCGCGATCTTCTCCATTGCCTGATAATAATCCTTCCGGGCCTTCTGGCCGGATAGCTTGCTGTAACGCATGGTCTGCTCGATCTTTGAATGACCAAGCAACTCCTGGATGGCAACGATATCAGCACCATTATTGATCAACTGGGTAGCCATCGTATGACGAAGCTGATCAACCACCGTCGGAAAGAGTGTGCAGGGTCATAAGCGATCCTCTATATAGTAATTGACTATGAGATCAGGTTTCGAAGAAAGATGATGGTACTGATGATACGGCCGAATAAAACTCAAACTACAATTTCGACAGTTAAATATAACCTAAAATCAAATTGATACATCAATCTTTTGAAGCTCTAACTGCAACTACTGTCATATCATCAAACTGCGGAAGGTGTCTCTGATGTTTCGTTACTTCTTGGAATAGCTTATCGCAAATGCTTGAGACTGATTGATTTTGCATGCTCCGTATGCCAAGTAGAAGCAGAGAGACTGGAATGCTCTAATATTCAATGATGTGTAAATCGTCTACAAAACCATGGGCGATTCATTGTTTGTTTTCAATGCCGTTTAGCTGAGTTTCAATCAAAAGGTGATCAGATCTTATTTATAGCTTCTCTAGGGTTTTCTCAGGGATAGACATCGTCTCTTTCGCTAGGAAGTAAGCGGCCATAGCTTCCGAACCCGTTCTGTAGTTTTAATAATTTTCTCATTGCCTGTGACGACATGATTTTACGTTCATTAGCTTCTGCCATTTTATGGATTCGCAACAGTAGATCAGCGTTTGTAGCCAACTTTGATCGTTTTGAATCAAACCAGATGTTGTCTTCAAGTCCGACGCGAACTCCGCCACCGGATGCTATAGCTATAGCATTCATTTGCAATTGCGAATTGCCAACACCAGCGAGTGCCCAGAAAGAGTTTGGAGGAAGATCCCGAAGAGCAATACCCGTGTGTAAGAGATCGGCTTGGGCAGAGGCAATGTTACCGAAAAGAAGGTTGAAGTAGTGTGGGGGAATAAGCAACCCTTTTTTTTCTAGGTACTTTGCATAATTTATCATACCTGTATCAAATGCTTCCAGTTCGGGTAGGATTCCGCGTTTTTTCATCTCGGAAGCAAGTTTCTGGATCATTTCAGGAGAATTGACACTAACACTCCGATTAAAATTTAAAGAGCTAAGAGTCAAGCTTCCCATGTCCGGTTTAAGATCGCCTTCGAGTAATATTGGCTCCACTCTTCTCTTATATTCTTTTACATTACGTCCACTTAAAGAGATTCCAATTATTAAGGCTGGTGCAAAATCACGGATGCCTTCGATTATTTTGGCATAGATTCCACTTCGGGCGATTGGGATGCCATCATTCTCATTCCGTGCATGAAGATGTACCATCGTGATACCAATCTCCACTGCTCTGTGTACATCTTCAATAATTTCATTAACAGATAATGGAACATGAGGAGTCATCTCCTTAGTGGGAATCATTCCGGTTGGTGTGAAATTTATGCAGAGATTGTCCATTAGTTTGCCCGATTTTCGTAAATTATTGAAACCCCAATGGTATTGGATGACCGGCATTACGAAACAAATTATTTAGATTGTCAATTCACCCATCATCTCGATTATGGGAAACATTTGTTATTAAGAGTACATTTGATCTCCTCACCAGATTATGTGTTTCCCCAATCCGAGGCGTTACGACTGGTATATATTTTTTTTATTCATGGTTGAAGGAGAAAATCTTCGTAAACTAAACGACCACCTACTAAAAGTTGGTGGTTTTCTTTTTGCCGCCGGATTCTCCGGAATATAACCCTGACGAGTATCTCTATGGAGATTTGAAGTATCGGGTAAGGTAGGGTCTTCCGTCACGAAGCACTGATGATCTTGAAAAGAGAACTCGTTCGTTCATGAAAACTCTTCGAAAAAGACCACATCATGTGAGAAATTAGTTCAAACATCCATTGGTCAAATATGCAGCTTGATGGGTTAAATGTTTAGTCAACGGAGCAATATGTTCATCGGTTGCTTCGGCGTAGCTTCATCATTTGCTGGAGCATGCACCGTAAAGGCCTAGTGAGACGCCATGAATAGCTGGTATAAACCGCAGTCAATTGCTGCTGGAGAAGGCCCACTCGGACTGTGGATTGTTTCAGTTGTTGCTGCAGTATAGCTGCTTGAACCGATAGCTGTGCTTGGTTCTGTGTTGGGCCTAGAAGGCGTAAATTATCGTTTTCAAATTTGGAAAATTCCTCGTGTTCATCGCCTAGAGTAATATGTTCAACGTATTTCATATCGGCTAATGAGTTAACTGCGAGTTTTTCAAAAGCACTTGCAGTAACTTCCAAAGAGCAGTGCTCACGCATATAGTAACTAACTTGCTTAGCATCATCGGCTGAGTACTTATCAATTTCCTGACGAATTAAATCAGCGCGAATATGATTCTTTAATAATAATTTTCGGCCAAAGTTCCAGGGTTGCCAATCCGCTACATTATTAGTTGTCACTAGGCCAGCCATACCGAACCCCTCATTCAGCAGTATAACAGCACAGCCGACTACCATGGCTTCCATGGCACAGCGAGCTTTTGCAAAAACCAAATCATATTTGTATAGCAAATCTTCTGGAGACTTGGCTTGATTGTTTGAACCAACTCCTATGACATGGAGTTTAATCCCCTGTTCAGCACAAACCTGCCGCACCAATTTTGTTTCAGATCCTAGTGTGGCGTAATTACTAAAAATTGCCGCTAATTTTGGCCGATCGGGCAAAAGAGAACGTGGTAGAAAGCGCTCCAAATCGACTCCATTGTTAATAATGGTAACCTTAGAGGGGGGGATGCCATGTTCAAGAAGCAATCGTTCCTCGCAATAGGCGTCAACAGCCACATAAGCTCTTACTCTTGAAAAAATTGGAGGTTGACCATGTTGTGCTACGCGATCGTGGCAAATCGAAATAACGGGTACATCCGGGAAATAAGCCAAACACAGAACAGTTTCGATTTGCGTGCTTCCGATGATGATCTCTGGCCTTATGGTGACTGCATCCAACGTAGTTGCACAGCAAATAGAATGGGAATGTAACTCTTCGACCATATCACCCATAACTGGTGCGTATACAACTATACTGTGTCCCAAACGATTAAGGCTTAGAGCCAAATCCCGAACGAACAGCTCGCCTCCTGAGCGAGATTTCATGGACTGGATGCTAAGTAAAATCTTCAATTGAATCACCTGAGAGGTCAGGACAGTCGGATATTTAGTATGAATACCTGGCTAATACGCACATGTAGTTTTGAGGCCAGTTTGGCCTCAAATTTTCAATTTGAGGATCTTTAAAAACGCTGCTTTCAATATTGGCAATCAACGGTGGTGGAAGTATTTACTCATCTTTTTGACAAGTAATTAAATATTTTGGATTCAGTGCAAGCCACATTTCTGAGGGTGTCGTTGGTCTTTTCCCAAGCAGCAGTGCCAAAATGATTGCCTGCTCGGCCAAACTAATATTACTTGTCGGATTTTCACGTTGAAGGTCAATCCACACGTAATCTTCCAATCCAGCGTGGACTCCATTTCCATAAAGAGGTACGAACGTGTTCTTCGGCAGTTTGTCAGTGGTAATACTTTACATCTCGTTTTCACATTTAAAATTTGTTATTTCAGTGGTTTAACTAGGAGGCGCGCGGGATTGCCGAGCATTGTCTCCCCAGCAGGGACATCCTTGGTGACAATGCTTCCTGCTCCGATGACTGACTGCTCACCTATTGTTACACCCGGAAGGATAACACTTCCTCCTCCGATTCTAGCTCTCTTGCAGATATGAGGATAATTCAATCCACTGTCAGTTAGCTTATCGTTCAGGGTAACCACTCCCGGGCCTATGAAAACATCATCTTCTATAATAACGCCACGAGTGATGTGGCATGCTGTTTGGATAGACACATTATTACCGATCTTACACGCGCATATGTTGCAATGAGAACCGATGGTACAATTAGAGCCGATCACCGCCAGTCGGTGAATTAAAGTAAATGAACCGATGAGACTCCCCGCACCAATCAGAACCTCATTTTGAACTTCTGTAAGTAATGGGTTATAAAATCGGACGCTTGGAAAGCGTTCTTCAAGATCCTTCATAGTTGCCCTTTATCAAAAGTTAGCCAGTATATTCATTTGTAAGCAAGTACTAAGAATAATGAATAAAAGCTGAGAATCAAATTACAATAGTCGAAGATATTACAATAATTAAACAAAAAGAGAAATTCAAAAACATTTTCAACACCCAATCCTTTTGTATTAGTACCATACCTTGTGAGACACTTTATGATTTGAAGTAAGAGAGTCGAAGGAGGTTATGGAAAATTAACGCCCAGGATCAGGAGCGCGTCTTGTGCGTCTGGCTGAATCCGTTTGATGGCGTGTGTTGCCAGTTATGCAACCGATTACTTTTTTAAGCGCGTGCCTGATCCTGGGCGATGGCTCCCGGTGTTTGGGAGCCATCAAGGAAGTAAGAGATTATCTAAGATTTGAGAGGAAACTTGCCGCACTCCAGTATTCGAAAGAGTGGAGAAACGTTTCAAGAGCTTGTCGAACCTTTTGCGTATATGGACAGCAGAGTCTATGAATCCCCTTCTTTTTTTGCGTTTTTAATGATCTGTTGACATTGAATTTCCGCATCCATGGCGTCCTTGGCGACAATCGTCTGAACCGATAGATTCTCTTTTTGGGTCAATTCATACTTATCATCACTGATATATTCTAGGATCCAATTTTTCCATTCATGAATCGTCCTTCTATTCATATCATATCCTCTTCAGATATCAGGGTACGCAAATATTTTTTTTGCAGATAATTTTGCTTTCCCTGTTTCAACAAGTTGTTATTTCGTCGTAAAACAAAACAGATAGAAGGTTCATGGAAGTCTTTGAGTATCTTCAAGATGCGAGATTCTTCCGGAACGTCAACGCCTTTAAGTTGCCAGACCAAATTACAACAAAAAGGGCAACTACTCTATACTAACCTTATTCCTGTCTATCTCTATTTTCCTTCAAATTGACGTGATCCTGTCAAACTGAAGGGTTAGAGTTAGAGGAAATATGTCAAGTTACTTATTAATCTCCATGCTAAATATTACTAGAGGACATCTCTCTCTGCTGGGATAGTACAGATACCATCCGAGATGTAGCCGGATTTATCTCGTATGTCTAGCTTGATTTCTCCTGCACCTAACATATTGTTTCTTTACCTGTGATTAAGAATCTGATTGTTTCTCTTTCTCTCTCAGCCACAGTGTTTTCCTATATTTTGTCTTCCACCATAACCAACTTGAAGCTATTACCAAAAACAAATTGAAAGGAGACGCTGATGACAATTACCAATAAACAAAGCGGAACGAATGTGTATGAGATTGCAGACGGAATCTATCGTATTAGCACACCGGTTAAGATTCCCAGCGCAGGTGGGTTCTCGTTCAACCAATACCTCATCGTGGATGAAAATCCATTGCTCTTCCACGCCGGATTGAGGAAGATGTTTCCACTGATTCGCGAGGCTGTGGCGAGCATTCTGCCTGTTGAAAAGCTACGCTACATAACTCTTTCCCATGTAGAAGCCGATGAGTGTGGTGGGCTTAACGAATGGTTAATGGCAGCCCCGCATTCTGTGCCACTCTGCGGTGGCGTAGCGGCCATGGTATCAATTGGCGACCTGGCCGATCGGGAGCCGCAAATACTTGCCGATGCAGAGCAACTCCACCTGGGTGAGCACACCGTGCGCTGGTTCGATACCCCTCATCTACCGCATGCTTGGGATTGTGGTTTCCTTATCGAAGAACGGACCGCCACGCTGATGTGTGGTGATCTGTTCACTCAGGGCGGCGACGGACTTCCCCCCGTAACTGAGTCCGACATTCTTGAACCGAGCGAGGTTTTCCGGCAGCACATGGACTACTTCTCCCACACGACGAATGCAGATGTGATGCTGCAGCGGTTAGCCTCAACCAACCCGACAACACTTGCCTGCATGCACGGAAGCGCATGGCGTGGAGATGGGGCGAAATTGCTGCATTCACTTGCTGAGCGACTATCTACTTGATCTTATTGATAGCCAGCACCTAAAAATCACCAATAAAGGTCGCTGAACACTATTGCTGCTGGCTCGCGGAAACATGAAACATCGCATTGAGCGATCAAGAAAACAAAGGGAGGTCGAAAAACTTGCATGAGCTACCTCAGAACCGATATTCTGCTTACATCATCGATGGCACAAATCGAACATATCGAATTAACTTTGCTTAAAGGGAGGCGCAATTATGCAGCAGCGGACGACCAGAGTTAATCCTTCGGAAGAGACCATCAAGATTGGTCCGCTCGCAATCCGGTTTCTCCTCACGGGCGATGATTCTGGCGGCAGCGTGTCAGTATTCGAGATATTTGTCCCCGTCGGGCAGAAGCTGGCGGCGCCTGCGCATAAGAACGACGCCTACGAGGAGGTCCTTTACGGTGTCAAGGGCGTCCTTACCTGGACGGTTGACGGCACACCGATTGAGGTTGGTCCGGAGCAGGCCCTATGCATCCCCCGAGGCGCGACACATCGCTTCGACAACCTTGGCAGCGAGGACGTGAAACAACTCGCCGTCATAACCCCTGCCATAATGGGCCCTGAGTATTTCCGCGAGGCGGCCGAAGTAATCGGTGCCGCTGGCGGCGGCCCGCCCGACCGCGCAAAGATGATGGCCGTCTTCCGGCGTCATGGCATGACCTTGGCACCCCCCCCACCTGCTAAGTAGCGGATGGATAGCACGGTTTTGCCCTGGCTTGGTTCTGTCCTGGGATGATATCTCTCTAAAGGGAGTCCAAAACGTTAATATTGCCATCTCAAAGGTCTTAATATTCTACCAACGCTTTAAGTTTAGACTATTACTGAATCTTCAACTCGGAGATTTTAATCATGACAAAAAGATTCAGTAGAAAGCGATAATCATAAGATGTCAGGATGAGTCTCGATCTCAACACTTAAAGCATACTCTCCGGATCGATATCAACGGTAATGCGCTTATCGGATCCAAGTTGAAACGTAACATCAACATGCTCAATGAGATGGTGCAGGGCTTCAATGCGGGTACTCTTCAGGAGAACGTGCCAGCGATAGAAATCTCTCAGTTTTTCTATCGGCGCCGGCGCCGGGCCAAGGATGGTAATCACCGCGTCGTGGCCATTGTTGTGACACCATGCCCGGACTTCTGCGGAAATGGCCTGCGCGATATCCCTCGCTTTATGTTCACTGACATTTTCTACCCGTATCGAGGCCAGACGGACAAAGGGTGGAAATCCGGCCTGTCGCCTGATGGCTATCTCCTGTCCGGCCAGCGCCTCGTAGCTGTGCTGGGCGGCAAGTCTGATGGCGTAGTGTTCGGGATGCATGGATTGAATAATCACCCGGCCCTCGCTGTCGCCCCTTCCCGCCCGGCCGGTAACCTGGGCAATGAGTTGATAGGTTTTTTCGGCCGAGCGATAGTCCGGAAAAGCAAGCCCGCTATCTGCAAGGACGATTCCGACCAGCGTCACATTGGGAAAATGCAGCCCCTTGGCAATCAGTTGCGTGCCGACCAGAATATCGACATCCCCGTTTCTGACGGATTGCAGGATCGAAAGAAATAGTTTCCGATCAGAAGAAATATCGGAGTCAAGCCTGGTTATCCGCGCTTCGGGCAGAAGTTTCTCCACCTCCTCGACGATCCGCTCGGTGCCGAAACCTATCGGCTGTAATGTAGCCGCATTGCACGACGGACAGTTTTTGGTGACAGGCAGGGTGTAACCGCAGTAATGACAGAGAAGCACCTTTCTCTTTTTATGATAATTCATGGTCACCTTGCAGTGACGGCACTCCACCAGAGAACCGCAATCCTGGCATATCACAGAAGTGGAAAAGCCCCGCCTGTTCAGAAGCAGTATGGTCTGTTTTTTTGCCTTGAAATTTTCTCTTAGAGCATCTTCAAGCTTCCCATGAAACACTCCCCGGCCGGAATCATTGTCCCTTTTTCTCAGATCGACAATAGAAACAGCAGGTAAAAGTCTACCCCCTACCCTGTTGTTCATTTTTAAAAGATGGTATTTACCCTGGCTACCATGGTGGAAGCTGGTAACAGACGGGGTAGCCGAACCGAGAACAACGACGGCGTCGCTATAGCGCGCCCGGACAATGGCAACATCTCGCGCATTATAGCGCAGACTGTCCTCTTGTTTAAAACTGCTGTCATGTTCTTCGTCGACCACAATGAGTCCGAGATCGGAGAGCGGCGCAAAAACGGCGGATCGTGCACCTATTACAACCCGTGCCTCACCCGAAGCGATCCTCTGCCATTCATCATATCGCTCACCCGCTGTAAGGCCTGAATGCAGCAATGCAACCTTTTCTCCGAAACGTGATACAAAATGTGCTTCTATCTGAGTGGCCAGGGCAATTTCCGGAACCAGAACAAGAACGGTTTTTCCGCTCTCCAAAGCAACATGGGCAGCTTGCAGATATACCTCAGTTTTGCCGCTGCCGGTTATTCCGTGTAACAGAAATGTCTTGAAAACCCGATCCTTCTGGGACGTGTTTATCTCATGCAAAACCCGGAACTGTTCCTCGGTCAGCTTCACCGGTTTCTCGTAATAAGGCAGCATGTCACCGAAGGGACTTCGGTAAATTCGCTTTTGACGGACTTCAACCACCTTCTTTTCGATGAGTTTTCTGATAACGTGAGCAGCATAGGGATAGGCTCGAAGCAATTCCTTTCTTGGAACATCGATGCAGGTATTAGTTGTTGCTATCTCACTAATATAACAAATTGTTTTTATTTCTGACTGACTATAATCTTTTCCTTTTCCGGCACGGGCACTCGTATCTTCTTTTGCTTTATGCCACCGGTTTGAGCCAGTCTGTAACATCTGCAGGGGGAATAGATCACTTATTCGGTAGCAGACTTCATATTTCTTTTTCACCCGCT
>JAHEMX010000339.1 GCA_024643445.1 Desulfobulbaceae bacterium
TCGGCACCATCCAGGCCTACTGGGAAGCCAACATGGATCTGTTGAAACGAAACGGCGACATCTCCCCGCAGAAATGGCAGATCCGCACCAATGTCGAGGCGGCGGAGCGCCAGGCAGACCGTCCCGCGGCCCGTTACTTCAGTACGGCCGGGGTGCACAACTCATTGATCTCGGCCGGCTGCATCATCAAGGGTTCGGTGATCAACTCGGTACTGTCACCCGGCGTCGTGGTCGAGGAGGGGGCCGTGGTCAAGGATTCCATTATTTTTAGGGATTGCGTTGTCGAGGCCGACGCTACGGTTGACCTGGTCATTACCGACAAGCTGGTTAGAATCGGTAAAGGTGCCACCGTCGGTTTTGGAGAAAATCACGACATCGCCAACAGGCTCTACCCGAAACATCTCTACACCGGCATAACCCTGATCGGTGAATTCGCCCATATTCCCCAAGGTATGAAGATCGGACGTAACTGCATCGTCAAGTGCAAAGCGACACCGGAGATGTTTAGCGGCTCGATTCTCCAGGACGGAGAGTCCCTTTAAATACCTTGCCACCGATCACAGGACAAGGTCAGGAATGTTGTGCTTTTTAAGCTAACCTTCACCATTCCCCTTCCTGAGGACCGTAGGATTGTGCCCGGAATATTCAGGAATGATCTTGACTTGCTGGATACCCGCAGCCTCAGTGATTAGGGGGCTAAGAGCCTGTCGGGGAAAGCCCTTTTTCCGACAGGCACCTGGAATCCGGGAAGTGATGAATAAAGCAACCCGGCTCTGCCACAACAGGTACCTGCGCCGGCGGTTTATCTCAACCGACATGGCAACCCAGATATTTCACGAGTTGAGACAGTCTGCTTGTCAAGGAGACTTGCGTTTCACCATGGGCGCATGTGAAGAGCAAAAGCGACGAGAGAAAGTTGGCTGTATCGGCTCGCCTCGGGAGGTGAACATTACCAGCGACTGAAGCAATAAGAGTAAACGCACAAAGTCGTTTCGATATACACTGAAAGCACCTCGATATATTCATCTATTTCAGTATCTTGCCCGATTCAAGAGAAAATGTTCATGAAATATGCGGGCTAATGATCCAGCCTATGTCAAAACAGTATTCAAGGCCGGCATTCGTAATGGTATCAAGGGTTACTCTCTTTGTTTGTCGAGGATTCTATCCATTTCTTTTGCGAAGGACGGCACCAGGAATAAAAAGCCGTATTCGTTGAGGTGATCCTGGTCCCGATATATGTTGATACCGTTCTGCAGCGGCCCGTCAAAATAGGGAACGGGATCGAAAACATCTACCTGGTGTGACCTGGCAAAGCGGTCTATGAAATCGATACTTGGCTGCTGCCATTTATTGGTAAATTCGGTATCAAAATCGCAGGATCTTTTCTGTAAGAACCATTTTTTCAGACGCGGTTCCCAATCGCACGCCTCTTCACTTGCCATGAGGGGCACCTGCTTGAGTATGATCACCTTCTTGCCAGTTTTCTGTATCTCCTTCACGGTATAGGATAAACGAGCCTCATAATAACCGGTATGGTCCCGCACGACTCTGCCTTTTCCATCCTTAAAAGTGATGGCCCGAGTCGTGTTGAGATATCCCTTACCGTCATAGAAAAGGTCGAAACGCTGGGCAATGAGAACAATCTCAACGAGGGGGTCCTCGACAATCTCTGTCTTGAAAAGAGGCAAGGCGACCTCGCACGTTTTCTCGTGCTGATCATTGATGGTACTCTGGATATGCACCTCTCCCAAGAGCATCGGGCAACCGGAGGTTCCAAGATATTTGACGTTGTAGCCGTTTTTTCGTGCCCAGGCGGTGGTGGCGTAGAGAAAATGGGGAGAATGGCTGTCTCCCACAAGAGCGATGATCGGGGGGACTGGATCGGCTGTCTTCTGACATGAGAAAATCTGCAGCCCATCGTTCCAGGTTCTCTGGCACTTCGGGTCATATTCTCCCGGGCTGGTATCGTGATCACTGCCGTACTTGCTGATCCGCCAGGATGCGATTTCAAAATCCTCAAGGACACGAAAAGAGGTCGAGAAGGCAATGATAAGCAACAGAGCGGCGAGAAGAACTTGTTTATCCCTGAATCCGGCATTTCTGGCAGGCTGCTCGACCAGCAGATAACTCAGGGTGGCACAGCCAAAAGATACAAGAATGATGTAAAGCGAGGCTTGCATATCAAGCTCATTCGTATTGCTGAAGAGTTTCCAGAAGATAATGACAGGCCAGTGATACAGGTAGAGCGAATAGGAAATTCTTCCGATAGCCGTCGGGATTTTTGTCGCCAGGATGCTGTTGATGATTCCATCCTGCGAGTTGGCATGAATGATCAGAGCCGCACCGACGCAGGGGACGATGACAGCGAAGGGGAGAAAGGATCTGCCGAGATAGTCCTCTGATATGAAGATTACACTATAACAAAGGAGCAAGAGCCCGCTTAATCCGAGCAGGCTGTTTGCTGCTTTCGTCCGTGCTACCGGTACTACTCCCAGGACGAGAAACCCACCGATACAAAACTCAACCGCCCTGGTGTAAAACATATAAAAGGCAAGATTATAGTCTTTCTCAACCAGGAAGTAACAGGCTGAAAAAGAAATCAGCGAGCAGATAAGAAAAACAAAAGCTATCTGTCTGTTGACATGCTGCCGGGTTTTACCTGCCCCTGAACCGGCCGCCCGCAGCGATTTGTTAAATACCGGAGAACCTTCCCCGGAATCTGCACTATACGATACCGGAGCAAACCGGAAACAGATGAAAATGAGCAGGGGCCAGAAGAGGTAGAACTGCTCCTCCACGCCAAGGGACCAGGTGTGCAGGAGTGGCTGACCGGCAAAGCCCTCCTCGAAATAGCCAACATGGTCCGCGAAGAAAAAATTCGCGAGCTGCGCTGATGCGTATCTGCCCGACTTCATGAAATTGGCATACGTTTCCGGGACAAGCAGAAAGGTGCCAACAAAGCAGGAAAGAATGAGCAGGACAAATAAGGCCGGAAAAATGCGTTTTACGCGGCGGGCATAAAAATGAGCAAATGAAAATGTCCGAAGATGCTGTTCACGAAGAATAATGCCGGTTATCAGGTATCCTGAAATAACGAAGAAAACATCGACTCCCAGAAATCCGCCGGGAAGAAAACCTGGCCGAAGATGATAAATGAAAACAGATAGTACGGCAAAGGCCCTCATGCCGTCAATGTCTGCCCGGTATGCTCGTGCGGACGAAGGTGCTTGATCCATAGCAATAATAGTAAAAGTAAACATACTCGTGCATCGGCAAGGCGAGGCATCACATCTGTTGAGATGCAGGATGGCCTGGCCTGAAAGGTCGGCGGATCAGAGCCCGGAGCACACAGGCGAGATCATACGCAACCTGAAAGACATACTTAAAATGGGTAAAAAAAACAAGGGTGATTTAATCGGGAAATGTGCTCCTCCTCCCTATCTCGGGGTTATGCGAGGCATCGTATCATCGTGATAAGTGCTCATCCCGGCAGGGGCACTTCCTGCCGGGTGCCTGGGGCGCGATCTCCTGCAGTTTTTTTTGTAAATGATGCTGAATATTTTTCAAGGCACCCGGCTTTTTCATCGTCAGGGAACAACAGCGAAGCTTCAGAGAAGTGGTCCCCTGAAAATAGACGTCCGGGAGGATTCGTGTTGAAATTTCAGTAAAGAAAAGAGTATGAGAGATTGAAGAAGCTAAGCCCAGGTCATCAGTACTGCGTTAATCTTACCACTGAGCAGGCGCTCAGCAATCATCCACCACCAAATAATGCTGCATTATTTTAATCTCGAGCAATCATGTAAATGGTCTTTTCATCAATAACCTTCCTGTTTTTCTTTTTGCCGGTATTGTTGGCGCTCTATTTCTGTTCAGGAAAACATAAAAACGGTCTTCTCCTTTTTGCCAGTCTCGTTTTTTATGCCTGGGGCGAGGGCATATACCTGTCGATTATGCTGGTTTCAATTGTCCTGAATTACGTCTTCGGCCAGTGCATGCATAGTAAAAAACAGGGAGAAGGACCTTCGGGGCTGATTCTGACCGTTGCTGTCTGTTTTAATCTCCTGCTTCTCGGCTTTTTCAAATACGCAAACTTTATTACCGACAATATCAACGCCGTTCTCGTACCGCTGAATGGAGCATCCATAGACCTCAATCCTGTCCATCTGCCGATAGGGATCTCCTTCTTTACCTTCCAGGCAGTTTCATATCTTGTTGATATCTATCGGGGAACGGTAGCGCCACAGAGAAATCTGGTGAACCTTGGTCTCTATATCTCCCTCTTCCCGCAGCTCATTGCCGGGCCGATTGTACGCTACCATGATATTGCCGGATCTCTGGCAAAGAGAAGAGTGAGTATCGACGACTTCGCCTGGGGTATTCAGCGATTTCTTTTCGGTCTGAGTAAAAAAATCCTGCTGGCAAACCCTCTGGGTCTTTTGGCGGACAAGATCTTCGCCCTCTCTTTCACGGATCTGTCCACTCCCCTCGCCTGGTTGGGGGCGGTATGTTATACTTTGCAGATTTATTATGATTTCTCAGGGTATTCCGACATGGCAATCGGTCTTGGTCGAATGTTCGGTTTTCGGTTTCTTGAAAATTTCAACTACCCCTATATCTCCAAATCAATTCGAGAATTCTGGCAGCGCTGGCATATTTCCCTGTCCAGCTGGTTTCGGGACTATCTCTACATTCCCCTTGGAGGAAACAGGCGGGGCCACCTGCGCACCCATGCTAACCTTCTTGCTGTGTTCCTACTCTGCGGTTTCTGGCACGGCGCTGGCTGGACTTTTATCTGCTGGGGCTTGTATCACGGACTTTTCCTCG
>JAHEMX010000340.1 GCA_024643445.1 Desulfobulbaceae bacterium
AGCAAACAGCATCATCGGCTTTACCGCCTATACCGCCAGGGATTGCGAGCTAAGAAGCAAACGCTTCCACTCCCTGGACTGCACCGTGGCAGTCACCGGACAGGGTGAGATAATTCATCCAGAAGCGCTCTTCACGCAAGGCGCTGCCGGGAGGAAGCAGCCGCACCGTTTCCACCCGGAGGGCCGGCTACGGCAGCGAACCAGCCATGAGCTTCCTGAGCACCTCCGTCTTAAACGGCTTCAACACGTATCCGCTCACCGCTTCGAACCGAGCCGAGAACAGAGGGATCACCAATCATCTGGCCGACAATGTTGGCAGGGCTGATCAGGCGGCATTCATCACCCTGTGAGACTGGAGTCGGGCCAAACAGCAGAGCAAGAGCATCCCCGTCGAGCCAGAAACAGACGGCACCCCTGGCAACGACATCACTTGCGTCCGCTTCCGCCTCGGCCGAAAACGGCAAAGAGAAATACACCTCATCACCCCAGACATTGGCAGAGGCGGCCAGCGGCAGCACACCGAGCAGCTGACGTGCGGTGGGTGTATCACGGAGTTCCGCGGTAACTTCACCTGCAGACCAGAGTATTTTTATCTGCGCCATACGAGCACTCCCTTTTCAAAATGATCTCTATTTTATTTCAATACAAACGTGTACCGGTATTTTCTTGGCACCGTACCGGTCCATGTAGCACCCTCATCGCCGGCCGCAACAGCAGCCTTTATTTGTTATTTCTTCCGCCAAGTGGTAGAGTGGCGGCAACAATAATCTTCTCGTAACGATAGCTTATACATGAAGTTTCCCGTTTTGAAAAAAGAAATACATCTGCGCCTTATCAGAAGGCTGGCGGTAGTCTTCATTCTCGCGGCACTCATTATCACGGCCGGAGCACTCTTTCTGGAATATAAACGGCTCGATGAGACCCTTCTGGGTTTTGCGGAAAAAGAGAGCACGGTTTTCACGGCGCTTTTTGCCGCCTATCACCAGAATCCCGAGCAGCAGGATCCCGCTGCTTTAAGGTTCCTGACCGCATCGGGCATGGAACGGACCTCCTTTCTGCAGGTGGAGCTGTTCAGCAGCTCGCGGGAACAGGTACTATTCGTCTCTCAGCCAGGCGGTGAAGACGTGTGGGGCAGATATGAGAAGAAAGGCATATCGCTGCCGTTTTCCGATCAGCCCGAAGCTGTCAGGCTGTTTGCCAACAAGAGCATCTTCCTGCAGACGCTGCTGCCGATACATGACTCAAACGGCAGCCGGACAATCGGTTATTTCAGAGGTATTTATCGCGTGTCGCTGGCGGAGATGCAGCGGCTCATTCAACGGACCCTCTGGTCCGCAGCACTGGGCATCGGCGGGGTGCTGCTCTGCACGCTCCTGCTCTACCCCGGCATGGTGTTTCTGAGCAATCATCTCATCCGCAGTACTGCCGAGTTGAACCGGGCAAATGGTTTTTTGCTGCGGACCCTTGGTTCAGCCCTTGCCAAGGGCGATGCAGCCGACATCGGCCACAATCACCGGGTAGTGATTTATGCTGTCCGCCTGGCAGAACAGCAGGGACTGGAGAGGGCTCAGATCAGAAGCCTCATACATGGGTGCTTTCTGCATGACATCGGCATGTTGCCGGTCGCCATCAAGGTTCTGCAAAAGGAGGGTGGACTGGCGGAGGACGAACGGGCCCTGATCGTGAAACATCCCGGAACCGGGATCGGGATGATCAAAAAAATCCGCTGGCTGCGAAGCGCGGAGCCGGTGCTAGGCTGCCACCATGAAAACTATGACGGAAGCGGTTATCCGGCCGGACTGGCGCACGAGAAGGTTCCCTTTATCGCCCGGATATTTACCATTGCCGATGTCTTCGACGCCCTCGTATCAATACGCCCCGGCCGTAACGCACTGCCGCTGCCGGAAGCAGTGCGGACACTTGAGCAGGGGTCCGGAACACAGTTTGACCCGGTCCTGCTCTCTGCCTTTGTAGAGATGGCGCCCCAACTCTATCGTGCACTCTCGGAGATGGAGCCAAAACAGCTGGACCGCGAACTTGATCTGGTCTTGAAGAAATACCTGGTTACCTGAATGATGTTACGCGAAAAAGTGGGGCTACCTTGATGTATCCAGGGTACCCACGACAGTTTGTCTCTAAAGCCTGACTATTTTATCACCGGGCACGATCCTGCCGCCAACCACGACCCTGGCAAAGACACCTTCTCTGGGCATAATACAATCCCCTGTTGCCTTTTTGATGACGCAGCCGCTGTTATGGCACTCCTTGCCGATCTGGGTAATCTCGAGAACCACCGTGGGACCGACCTGCAGGCTGTTGCCGATACCGACGGACGCGAGTTCAATACCGCGCGTTATAATATTTTCGGCAAAAGCGCCTTGCTGAAGCTTTGGCAGGATTTCCTTGACCTGATCGATACTCTCGCCGGCAAGAAGAGATACCTGGCGATGCCAGTCGCCTGCATGGGCATCGCCCTCAATACCCCAGGATTCTTTCAGATCAATAGCGGCCTGGGCTTTCTTCACCATGCCCTTCTCCGCACTGATGCACACTGCCTCTACTTCTGCCATTGGCTGTCTCCGTAAATCATAGATGAATAACCCATACCATCCGATCCCTGAAAGAATAACACCTCTGTCCTTCTGTTATGCTGCCGCCGGGACAGAGACAACCTCCCTATCCTCCAATTGAGGCCATGGAGGGTTCACTCGACCGGCAATGAACGGACTCGGTCTCATGGCCGTCCGCATAGCGCCGATTCAAACACTTCCTTACCGCGTCAACGATCTCCCGGTCCTCAACGCCGTTTCTGAGCAGGGTTTTGAGATCAAGCACACCATTATCATAGAGACAGGCCTTCAGCATACCCTGAGGCGTTACACGAATCTTGTTACAGGTCGCACAGAACTTGCGCGACTTGCCTTCAATGATCCCCAGGGTACCGGAAAAGCCGGGTACACTGAACAGGCGGGCAGTTGACGTCACAGCGCTTCGGCACTCCTGCAGGCCGGGAAAGAGGCGGATAACCCGGCTCAAAAGGACATTCTCCGGCAGCTTCATTCCCTCATCCTCGCCGGAGAAGGGCATTTTCTCAATAAAACGAAGACTGAGGAAATAGTTTCTGGCAAGACTTCCAAGCTCGATAATATCTTCGTCTCTGGTATTCTCGTCTACGACACTATTGACCTTCAGCGGAATATTTCTTGCAAGTGCCCCGTGCAGCGTGTCCAGAACCTGCTCCAGCCGATCTCTTCTGGTGATCTCGGCAAAGCGTCGTCTGTGCAGGGTGTCAAGGCTCAGATTGATGCCTGACAGACCCATCTCTTTGAGACGATCCAGATAGCGTCCCGTCTCGACACCGTTGGTCGTCAGAAACAGCTGCCTGATCTTTGTCCGCTCCAGCAGCCGCTGCATGAAATCAATACAGCCCCGCCTGGCAAAGGGTTCTCCGCCGGTAATACGGACCTTGTCAATGCCCAGTCCGCTGAAAAGGGTCACCAGATGCTCAAGTTCCTCGTAGGAAAGGGTCTGTTCATGAGTGAGCGGGGTGATTCCCTGCTCCGGCATGCAATACTGGCAGCGCAAATTACAGCGATCGGTAATCGCCAGACGAAGGTAGGTAATCGGACGGCCATGATTGTCTATCAGAGCGGTAGTACCTGCAACCGCCTCACGGCTTTGCTGAGTCGTGCGAGAAGAATGCATAGAGCCCCTTTTCAAAATTCGGAAGGCTGGGCTGTTTCCGGCCCAACCCTATCGGCATCAGTCCATAACCACCAGACAGGCAGCCCCAGGACTTTTTGCTCGGAGTCGTTGGTAAAAAGATACGTAAACCCAAACGTCCTCTATAATAACCGACTGGGTCAAATATTACAGGGTTCTTTTTCAGAGCTTATTTCGGCCCGCAACCGATGCATCAGGCAACACCCAGCCACTCCAGCAATTCGCTCTTCCGCGGTACCCGGCCAACCGTCATGACCTTGCCATTGATAACCACTGCCGGTGTTGAGAAGACCCCGCGCGCGGCAATCTGCCGGAAGTCGGCGATTTTCTCCACCTGCGCCTCTATACGGTATTCATTCACCGTCTCTTTTACCAGCCGTTCCGCTTCATCACAGCGCTGGCAGCCCGGCCCAAGAATCTCAATGGCGATCATACATGCACCCCTTCAAATCAATAGATTGAAAAGAAATCCGACAAACAGGATGCCGCTGGCCACCACGCCGATGAAAACCCCGATCAGACGCGGTTTGAGAACCTTGCGCAGAATCACCATCTCGGGCAGTGACAGGGCAATGACACTCATCATAAAGGCGAGAACCGTTCCCAGTGCGGCTCCTTTGCCGAGCAGCGCTTCAACAATCGGTATCACTCCGGCAGCGTTTGAGTAGATCGGGACACCGATAAGCACCGATGCGGGCACCGACCACCAGGCCTGTTTACCCATGATCCCGGCCAGGAATCCTTCCGGGACATAGCCATGGATCGCCGCGCCGACGCCAATGCCCAGCACCACGTATTTCCAGACCTTGCCAACGATGTCCCGAACCGCATCAGAGCCAAATAGAACCCGATCAGCAAAGCTCATCTTCTGATCAAGGACAACACCTTCGCCTGCCCGCATCTGCAGCACCCAGTCTTCAACATAGGGTTCAAGCTGCAGGCGCCCGAGAACCCAGCCGGCGATCACGGCAATGCTGATACCGGTGACAAAATAGAGCAGGGCAACCTTCCAGCCGAGCAGTCCGTACAGCATGATCAGCGCGATCTCATTAACCATCGGGGCTGCTATCAAAAAGGAAAAGGTCACCCCGAGGGGGAT
>JAHEMX010000341.1 GCA_024643445.1 Desulfobulbaceae bacterium
GCCAACGCCGCCACGGCCATGGACGGCCATCCGCTGGCCCTGAAGGGAGAGGCGGGCAGGGCGATCGGCATCAGCACCACCGGCAGTTTCCTGGGATCGCTGATCGGCATGGTGCTGCTTGCCTTCTTTACGCCGCTGCTTGGCAATTTTGCCTTAAATTTCCAGTCATTCGAGTTCTTCTGGCTGGCGGTTTTCGGGGTGGTTATCTCAGGCAACCTGACCGCACCGAAGGACCCGGTCAAGGGCTGGATTTCAGGTTTTCTCGGTCTGTTCATCGCGCTGATCGGCATGGAGAGCATTCACGGTTTTGTCAGGTTCTCCTTCGGCAATGCCAATCTCTCCGGCGGCATCAACCTGATCCCGGCCATGGTCGGCGCCTTCGGCTTCGCTGAAATCCTGTCGATGATGAAGCACCGGCAGGTCAATGTCGTCAAGTCAAAAATTGAAAGGATTCTCCCGCGCTTCAAAGAGATATTCAGGGTCAAAAAAACCATTGTCCGCTCGGGACTGATCGGCACGCTCATCGGGGCGATACCCGGGGTCGGCGAGGACATCGCCGCCTGGGTAAGCTACGATTTCGCCAAACGCGGCAGCAAACACCCGGAGGAGTTCGGCAAGGGCAGTATCGAGGGGCTGATCGCCTCTGAGACCGGCAACAACGCCGCTGTCGCCGGCGCGGTTATCCCCGTGCTGTCCCTTGGTATTCCCGGCTCCGCCCCGGCCGCTGTGCTGCTGGCGGCAATGTTTATCCACGGGGTGCGTCCCGGTCCCCTGATCATGATCGAGTCGCCCGAATTTGTCTACAAGGTCGTGGGTATGGTCCTGCTGGCGACCTTCGCCATGTTCATCCTCGGCCTGTCCATGGTCAGGTATGTCGTCAAGGTGCTGCAGGTTCCCCGCACCAGGCTGATGCCGATCATTTTCACCCTCTGCGTGATCGGCTCGTTCGCCATCCAGAGCCGCATCTTCGACGTGCGGGTCATGCTCTTTTTCGGCGTGCTGGGCTTTATCATGACCGAGATGGAATACCCGGTTGCTCCGATGATCCTCGGCCTGATCCTCGGGACCATGCTTGATACCAATTTCCGGCGGGCCCTGGTGATTTCCGAGGGTGATATCCTGCAGTTTATCTCACGGCCGATCTGCATGGTTCTTATCTCGCTGATCATCCTGACGCTGGTCAGCAAGACGCGGTGGTTTACGGCGGCAATGAGTCGGCTGCAAATATTGTTGAAGACACTGGTTACATCCTGTTTATTCTGGAGGTCGTAAAATGAGCAAAAACTCAGTTCGTGCGGGTATTGTCGGGTCCGGATTTGCGGCCCGTTTTCATGTCGAGGCGCTGCGCAAGGTATATGGGATTCAGGTGGAGATCGCCGGGGTTTATTCGCCGACCGCCGGGAATTGCAGCAAATTTGCCATGGAAACCGGTCTTAAGCCGTATCCCTCCCTGGCCGCCCTGGTTGAACAGAGTGATGTCGTCCATGTCTGCACCCCTCCTTCCAGTCACGAAAAGATCGGGGTCGAGGTTCTCGGGCAGAATAAATACGTGGTCATCGAAAAACCGTTTACCGGCTATTTCGGCGGCGGCGAGAAGGATTTCTCGGGAGACCGGTTCAACCGGCGGACCGGTCTTGAGCAGGCCGCCCGCAGCGTGCGGAACCTGCTCAAGGCGGAGACCGAAAGCGCCGGGCAGATCTGCTATGCCGAAAACTGGGTGTATGCCCCGGGCGTACAGAAAGAAAAAGAGATAATCGAAAAAAGCGGCGCACAGATCATCTGGATGCACGGCGAGGAATCGCACTCCGGCTCGCACTCCCCGTTCTACGGTATCTGGTCATTCTCGGGCGGCGGGTCGATAATGGGCAAGGCGGTACACCCGCTCGGTGCGGTACTCTACCTGAAACAGGTCGAGGGCATGGCATCCCAGGGCAGGCCGATCCGTCCGGCGACGGTCTCCGCACGGGTGCATGCCGTTACGCGTTCCGAGAGGTTCCGCAACCTGGGGTTCATCAAGTCCGGCTATACCGACATAGAGGATTTCGGCTCAATGCACATCGTCTTCGAGGACGGCATGTTTGCCGATGTCTTTGCGTCGGAACTCGTCCTTGGCGGGGTGCACAACTGGATCGAGATCACGGCGAACAACCATCGGACCATCGTCAATATAAACCCGAATGACTCGATGAAATCCTTCAATCCCCGGGGCGCCCAGTTTGACGATATCTATGTCGTCGAGAAGATCGAGACAAAAGAAGGCTGGTCAAACATCTCCCCCAACGAGGACTGGTATACCGGCTATCAGAGTGAGATTCAGGATTTTTACCGGTGCGCCTCAAGCGGGGCGGTCCCGCAGTCGGGCAGCACCCTTGCGGCCGATACCATCCTGACCGTCTACTCTGCCTATTGTTCTGCGGCCGATGGCGGCAGGGAGACGTCGATTCCGGTGCTGAAATAGTGTCCGCCTTACCGGGGCCGGTTGAAAGAACCTTTCAATGGTGAGTTCACGGGCGGAATAACAACATAATAGACCCCCCATTCATTGCTCCTGTTCAAGGGACACCCGGGGGATCTTTTTCAGGAGGGAGTAATGCGCATTCTCGTTTTGCCGGGTGACGGCATCGGTCCGGAAATTGTCTCCTCCGCCATGAAGGTATTGCAGGCGGCGAACCTGAGGTTTGAATTGCAGCTCCAGTTCGATTTTGCCGAAGTGGGTTTTGTGAGCCTGGAGAAATACGGGACCACGCTTCGTGATGAGGTGCTGGAGAGTGCCCGGGGCTATGACGGGATAATCCTCGGGACGCAGTCACATGCCGATTATCCGGCTCCGGAAAAAGGAGGCCGCAATATATCGGCACATTTTCGCGTCGATCTCGATCTCTATGCGAACATCCGGCCGGCTCGAACCCGCCCGTTTCTGCCGTCCAACATGAAAGAAGGCAAGAACATGGACCTGGTGATCATGCGCGAGGCAACGGAAGGATTCTACGCCGACCGCAACATGACGCGCGGCTGGGGCGAGGTGATGCCGAGCCCCGACATGGCCTTGTCGATCCGGAAGATTACCCGCCACTGCAGCGAGCGTATTGCCCGTCGTGCCTTTGAGCTGGCCATGAAACGCAGGAAAAAAGTCACCGCCATTCACAAGGTGAACAGTTTCCATATGACGGACGGACTGTTTCTTGAATGCGTGCGCGGCGTCGCCGGAGAGTTTCCGGAAGTCGAGCTGGACGATGTGCTGGTGGATGCAGCTACCGCCCATCTGGTGCGCACCCCCGAGCGGTTTGATGTGCTGGTGGCAACGAATTTTTATGGCGACATTCTCAGTGATCTCGCCAGTGAGCTCTCCGGCAGCCTGGGGCTGGCCGGCTCAGTCATGGCCGGCGACAGACAATGCTGTGCCCAGGCGCAGCATGGCTCCGCCCCTGATATCGCCGGCCGGGACCAGGCCAACCCGGTATCCATGATCCTCTCGATCATGATGCTGCTGCAGTGGCTCGGAGAGTATCGTAAGGACCCTGTTCTGGTGAAATGCAGCAGGGCTCTGGACCAGGCCGTTGACCAGGTGCTGCGGGATCCGGCACAACGCACGGCCGACATGGGCGGCCCGCTTGGCTGCCAGGCCTTCGGCGAGGCTGTCGCCCGGGCGGTGTCAGACGGGATTTAAGACCGGCCGTCAACCAGCTGCAGGCAGTTCAGCAGCGGCGTGCAAAAACTCATAATTGCCGTTAGTTGCCTGAATCGGGAGCAGCTGTTCCTGAGCGCGGGGCTGATCGCCGGAGTTATCCCTGCCGTCCGTCCCATATGCCGGCAGGAACAAATACCCTGCCTTCCGCAAGTTTGCGGGCGGTTCTGAGCAGGCCGGCGGATTTCAGTCTGAAACCATCCGAGCCGATTTCGTAGTCAATGATCACCTCGATCTGCCCCGAGGCGTGTTCGAGGATGACGTGTGCCGGGATCGCATCCGTACGCTGCACCAGCCCCTCGGCAACCGTTCCAGGGGTCAGCAGGCAGGTGGCCAGGCACTGGGAACCGGTTACGGCCATAGTCGGATGGCATTTCCAGGGCATGAAATAGCGGGCGCAGATCGTGCCTCCCGCCCGCGGCGGCGCCAGCAGACCAAACTTGGGCGTCACGGATTTCGTCACATCTCCCATGCCCATCCTCCGTCCGGCTTCAATCCGGATCGGTTCCATCCGCTCAAAAAAGGCGCTGTTGTCATTCAGTTCGAGGCTACTCTCGTATCCGCTGAGTCCGAAATCTTCAGCCCTGGCGATAACCACCGGCATGGCGACGTCCATACAGGTTACCGGGATACCGTCAATGACATCGATCAGGCTGCCGGTGGGCAGGAAGGCGCCGGTTACCCCGCCCGTTACATCCATGAACTGCAGCTCGATGGGAGCGCCGCTGCCCGGCACGCCGTCAATGACGGTCTCACCGTCATAGGTGACGCCGCCACCCGGGGTCAGTACCCTGGCGATGATCCTGGCTCCGGTGTTGACGGCCCGTATCCGGATGAAGGTCTCGTCGCTGTCAGCTTTGATCAGCCCCATCTCGAGTGCGGCCGGGCCGACACCCGACAGCATATTTCCGCAGGTTGGCTTGTAGTCCACCAACTGATCTTCAACGCTCACCTGGGCAAAAAAATAGTCGATGTCCGCCCAGTCATCCGCTGACCTTGAAAGCATGGCGACCTTGGTGGTTACCGCCGCCCCGCCGCCGATTCCGTCGATGTTGAGCGGGTGGCCGGAACCGATCAGGGATATCAGGACCTTGCTGAGCCGGGACCGGTCTTCCGGAAGATCAGCCCGCTTGAAA
>JAHEMX010000342.1 GCA_024643445.1 Desulfobulbaceae bacterium
TTTCACCGGAAAAAGCGCGTGACGCCTTGAGAACGCTCATCATCCCGAGATTGCTATTGTCTTCAGACAGGGCAATGACCACCGTGTCCTTCTGCGCCGGAGCAGCAGGTTCAGGTATGCTTGGGTCAGTCAGAGTGGCTACGCTCCTCTCTGTGTGTTCCAGAAAACATCCGCGTAGTTCGGCTCGCAGTTCCGCGCAGTTCTGATAGCGGTTCTCGGGAGATTTTTCTAGTAATTTCATTATAATTTTCGAGAAATCCCTGGGTATGGACGCGTTATGTTCATCGGGCGGAACCGGCTGCCTCGCCAGGTGGCAATGCACTTGTTCAATCGGATCAGTGGTTTCAAACGGCAGCGCACCTGTCACCAGTTCATACAGGGTTGCGCCCAGCGAGTAGAAATCAGTACGGAAATCAAGTGTCCTGTTGACTCTGCCGGTCTGTTCCGGGGAAATGTAAAAGATCCTTGAGGCCGGGATGAGATTTGGCGAATGGAAGGAATATTCTTTTTCAGCAGTGGTGGCGGCGCTGAAATCAATAAGTTTGATTATCCGATTTTCTTTGTCGTAGAGAATATTGGCCGGGCAGAGATTCTTCAGAATAACCTTGTGCTCATGTATTTCCTGCAACCCCTCGGTTATCTGCAGCGCCACGTCCAGCAGCCAGGCAATGTTCTCGTTTTTGCACCTGATCAGGCGATCAAGAGAAAATCCTTCGACATATTCCCTGATCAGGACCAGGTTGCGCTGGAATGATTCCAGCCCGGTGATGGAAGCTATTTTCTCATGCTGAAAAAGACAGCCGATAGTAAATTCCTGTCGGATCCTGCCCAGGTCTGCCGGGGTCGGATGGGGACTGTTTGAGAGTTTTAAAACCGCACGGCTCCCGCTGAGGATGTGGGTGCCGCCATAGACAATCACTCGTCTGGACTCGCTCAGGGTTTGCGTTATGTCATATCCGCAGATTTCCAATGTCTCTCTTCCTTGTCATTGCTCTGATCCGGCAATACGCCGCGGGGCAGCGAAGGTCGTGGCGGTACGGCTCCTCTGCACATCATACCTTATTTCCCTGGTCGCGTACGACAGATTTCCAAAAAAGACAGGCACCGGATCAACCCGGCCCTCCGTTCAGGTGTTGACTCGCGGAGAAACAGTAATGAACGCAGGGCGCACTCTGACAGTCTTCTAGAGCAGGGTGGAGATAAACGCTGCCGCCTGGCGGGCACCATTATGAGGTTCGCGGGCTCTTGTTTTCTTGAGCAGTGCCGGCAGCTGTTCAAGCCAGCTGCCGGTGAAGAATTCGTCCGGTTCAAGGATCGTGCCGTTCATACGGTTGGTAATCCAGGATTCAAGTACCGCCGATTCCGCAAAACCCGCTCTTTTCACACAACATATCGGGGTATTTGTCTGGGAACACTCGGCGATGGTTGAATAACCGCTTTTACAGACCAGCAGGTCGGCGACAGCGATCAGATCCGGATGATGAAAGGGGGAATTCTGCGAGATCAGCATGACGTTGTCAGCGTGCAGGACGTCTTCCGGCTGACCGGCCAGAACGAAGAAATAGTCGGGATAGCGGCCGAGAAGGTCAAGAAACGGCAATGCAAGCGGGATGCCCCCCATGGTTATCAGCACCAGTATCCTGTTCTTTCTGCCGAGCAGTTCGGTCAAATGAGCCGGTTCAAGCCGGGTTTTCCGGGCTATCGGCGGGCAGATAATATGGTGCGCCGCCGTTTGGCACAGCGGCTGAGTCTGAATCCTGAAGTCGGCCTGGCCATAACATTCATGGAAGTAGTCGGCATAGGGCAGCAGGGCCGGTTCTTCTTCCGCCAGGCTCCGATAAATCCAGTCCCAGGTGAAATTCTCGACAAGAACACTCTTCTTGCCAACCTTTTTGCCGGTCAGTATCCCCAGGATGCTGATATCGCAGAGCAGAAGTCTGCAATTTCGACAGATATCCGCGCACTGGCAAACGAGGTTGTCCTGCACCGGTATAAATCGGGAAAGCCTGTCCAGGGTCTGCCGCAGATCGGCGCTTAAAGCGGATCTTTGCATCAACCCGACATCGGTGGTTATGCGGTGATAGGTAGCGGCAAAGGAACAGTTCTTGAAAAGTGCTTGGGGTACTGTGGTTAAAAACCTGGCCTTCAGATCGGGAACGATCTCATGCAGTGCGCTGAGCAGGGCAATCGTTCTCGTGGCATGGCCAAAACCGTGTGGGGAGATAAAACAACCGATTTCTGTTGTCATGGCGAGAAAGGACAGGAGGGCAGATCAGTGCAGGTCTTTGCCGGTCGTACTCATCGCCATCTTGCAGTTCCTGACCCCCCGTAACGAACGAAGGCGGTCTGCAAGTTCATGAACCGCACCGGCCTGGCCCTTGATGATGACGACCTCCAGACAGTTGTGGTGGTCCATGTGAATGTGGGTGGTGGAGACGATCTGGTGATGATAATCGTGCTGAATTTCGGTCACTTTTTCCTGGAGCTGGTGCTGGTGGTGATCGTAGACCATGGATATAACGCCGACGACGTCTTTTTCCGCCTGCCATTCTTTTTCCACAAAAGATGATCGAATCAGGTCGCGGATTGCCTCGGACCGATTGACATAACGACGCTGCTTGATGAAGGCATCAAAATCTTCCAGCAGTTTTTCATCCAATGATATGGTAAAGCGTTTCAACATGGCACCACCCCGGATTTTATGGTTACGTTAGCGCGCATCGGCGTTGGCGTCAACAGCTTTCAGAGACCGTCCCCTTTGGCGGGTACGGTGGTCAGCGGGATGCGGGTGATCGGGCAAAACAGCTAAAGATAAACCAGGTTAGGGACCATGACAGAAGAGCGTGCAGCACCCGGTTTTACCTTGCAACCCATCGGCGTAATCAGATCCTGTTTCAAAGAAAAATTCGGTACGCCGCGCCAGGCGGGAATCGCCCCATCTGCTTGGGCTGAGATCGAGTTTATTGAACCGTACAATCGCAAGGAACTGGTCAAAGGACTGGAGTCCTTCAGCCATATCTGGGTCCTGTTTCTGTTTCATGAAACAATTGCAGCGGGCTGGAAAACCTCGGTTCGGCCTCCTCGTCTTGGCGGGCGTCGACGGATGGGGGTGTTTGCCACCAGGAGTCCGCATCGACCGAACCATCTGGGATTATCAGCAGTCAGGCTGCTCGGTGTCAGTAACGGAAATGGCAGGCTGGCGCTTGAAATAGGCGGGGCTGACCTGCTTGACGGAACACCGGTGGTGGACATCAAGCCCTACCTTCCCGCTGTTGACTGCCGGCAGGATGCTTCTGCCGGCTGGCTCAGCGAAGAATTTGCAGCAATGGATGTCGCCTTTATTGATGAAGCAGCGGCATTCTGCCGGGATTACGAGCACAGAACCGGAAGAAGACTGGCAAAACTGGTTCAGGAGATTCTGGAGCAGGATCCGCGACCGGCCAGTCAGCGTGATAAAAAAGATCGTTTTGGTATGAGGCTATGGGGGGTGAACGTGACCTGGATCATCGAAAACGAAAGGTGTTTGGTAACAAATTGTGAAATCCTGGCGGAAAACAATTGCTAGCCCGGATATTTCACGAGCTGAGACGCACGCTCTTCAGGGAGCCTTGCGATTTACCATACAACCAGTAGGTAAATCGCAAAAGCGACGCAGAAGAGAGGGCGGTATCGGCTCGCCTCAGGTGAACATTTTTTCATTGCCGGAGTTGTGCACGAAGTACAAAACGAATCGCGTGCTGCAAGCCAAATACCATACTTAAATGTTTTAATTTCAAATGTTTAAATATTATCTACAAAAATTATCATGAAATTTGGGGCTAGGGGCCAGTCGGAGAAAGCCCTTTCCCCCCATCTCTAAGTTATTGCAAGAAAATTAATACTCTCAATCGCAATTATATGGCTCCTCGTAATTTCCTTGCAATGGTTTGATCTGAGAAAAAATTGCACTACTTCGACAGGCTCCCGGGATGAGCTTTTCCGGGTCGATTCGATGGCGGCTATGGTTTTTCAAACCCGGTAATGGTGCCGTATACCCGGCCCCCGATGCTGTACCGTTCCGATTTGATATCATAGTCGAGACTGCTGCCTTTTATCTCTATCTGTTTACCGACGAGGCGGGTTGCGCCTGGCGATCTTATGGTCCTTTCAGTATCGAAATAATAGAGCAGCTCAGAAAAGAGCTGCTGTCCGGTGGCAATTCGGTTGACAATGACCCCGCCGGTGAGCGTCAGTTGTCTCGTGTCGCTGTTGTAGAGACCTTTTTGCGCGCGGATATTGACACGATCGTCATCTTTGCCGTAGAGATCTGCGTTTACGGAGACCAGGACAAACTCATTGGGTTTGTCGCTGGTGAGGGCCTGGTCCGCCCTGATCTCAGCCGTTGTTTTGCCGGCCTGGTTCTGCATGATGACGACCTTGTCCATGACAAAATTCTGGCTATCCGGATTCTGTTCACCGGAGCCGGGATCATAACTCCCCCGCGGTTGAAGGAATGAGGCAACGGGCAGACGCCAGGCAGGAAAACTGACGAGCAGAACAAGCGGAATCAGCCAGAGTAGGTTACGACGTTTCAGCATCAGCCCAAGAATTGCTGGAGGAGATTGGCGTAGGCGCCTTTGGCCCTGACGATGAGATCACAGACTTCCCGGATCGCACCGTGTCCGCCCGAACGGCTGGAGATGAAATGACAAACATCCCTGACCTCGGCAACGCTGTTTGCCGGGCAGGCTGCGAGGCCGACCCGGCTGAGCAGGGCCAGATCAATCCAGTCGTCTCCCATATAACAGACCTGATAGGGCTGCAAACCTGCCTGCCGGAT
>JAHEMX010000010.1 GCA_024643445.1 Desulfobulbaceae bacterium
CCTCCTGCCCGGGCGGGAACAGCTCAGGTGGAATTCCATAGGGTGGTGGAGCCGGACGTATCAGGAAGCATCTCAATGTATCGATGTGTTTCCCCGTCAAGATCCCCTCGGACAGCTCTATCCACGGTAAGCCCTGTTTACAGCTTCTGGGATCAGAAACTATCCATTGATAATGAGCTTTTGAGTAACGGCCGGTGAAGGACTGCGTCGGTCGGGCCGTTCAGACTGAGATTGCAATAATCAGCCTCATGATTTACCGTATTGTTACCGTCCCGGGTCTGTGTCTTCAGCCGTTTTAAAGGCAGCATATTGATGATTATCGAAACACAATTTACCCGCTGTTCTGCTAGACTCATCCTATGAAACGAGTCAGAAAGATAGCCATCGGCCTGGTGGCATGTGTCTGCTCTGTTTTGATTCTTCTTCTTGCTGCAGCCCTGATAGTTCCGCCGCTTGTTGATAAAACGGCACTTGGAGGCAAGGTTCGCCGTGAAGTCTCTTCATTAATCGGGGGTGAATTCGATTTCAGCGGGGTGAGTTTCTCCGTTTTACCCTCACCTCATGTCGGGCTTGAGAGTCCTCGGGTCGTTCTTCCCAATCGTTTATCCGCCTCAGCCAGGAGTGTCGAAGTATATCCTGAAATTATACCGCTATTGTCCGGACGTTTTGCCCTGAAAAAGGCGATAGTCATGCAGCCTGATGCCACAATCTGGATACCGGCGTCGACTGATGGACCCCGAAAGCATCCAGGTAGTGCCGGCCTCAAGCAGTTGCCGGCAACCCTGGTGCAATCCCTCTCCCGTCTGCCGCAGGTACTCCTGCCTTTTTTTTATGGAACCATTTCCCAGGGCAGTTTCAGGCTGATCTTCGAGCAGAACCCCCCTATCATCTTAAATCGCATTGATGCCGTGGTTCAGAATGTATCTGACTCTGTCACGCTTGCGGCGACGGCTACCTCCAATATGCTTGAAAAGATCGCCGTGACAGGGAAGATGCATACCAGTCAGCCGAACGGCAGTGCGCATATTACGGTCGACAAACTGAAGATTGACGCACTCTCCAGCGCGCTCTTTCCCGGGGTTTCATTGCCGTTTGAAGATGCTGCGGTCGATATTAGCGTTGATCTGCTTCTTAAGGATGCGGAGCATATTGATCTGAAATTCAAAGGTTCGGCTCCCCATGTCCGCCTGGTAAAGGCAGGGCAGAAGGCAGATATCGAACTGAGGACGCTTTCGGGCAGTGTCACTCTCGACCCTGATTCTGCACTGTTTACTATCTCCGAACTCGTTTTGGATAAACCTGGCATGCACGTTTCCGGCAGTCTCGGGCTGACTGATGAATCACATGCCAGCCTGCACCTTGAAGGCCGGGACGTTGACATCAGCTCGACCCGTGCCGTGGCAAGTGCACTCGCCGGACCCCAAAGCGTGGTACAGACAATCTTCTCAATCGTGCGGGGAGGGAGGATTCCCGTGCTGAGTGTATCCGGCGAAGGCAATGCTCTCAGTGATCTGGCGGACCTGGACAATCTTGTTCTGCACGCCAGCCTTGCCGGCGGAGAGATTGATGTTCCTGGAGCCGGTCTGGGGTTAACAGAGGTGTCAGGTGATGTCAGCATTATCAAGGGGATTCTTACGGGGGAGAAGATCCTGGCGCATTGGCAGCAATCGACGGCAAAGAACGGGATGTTGCAAATAGATCTGACGAAAGACCCGCTGCCAATGCATGTGCAGGCCGGCCTGGATGTTGCTGTGTCGGACATCCCGGCAATACTGACGAAATTCATAGATGATCAGACCTTCAAGAGTGAACTGGGGAAATTTGCTGATCTTCAGGGGCGTGCCACCGGCACCTTATCGCTCACCGGCACGAGTGACCAGTTAGCGGTAGATGTGTCGGCAACCGATATCAACCTTTCAGCACATTACGATAACATTCCCTATCCCTTGATGATCACTGCCGGCGGCGTCAGGTATGACGGAAACAGCATCAAATGGCAGCAACTCGATGGTTCTCTGGGAACATCGAACTTTGCCGCTATCTCCGGTGAGCTCGATCTGGGCAGGGCTAAACATGTCACTATTACATCGGGAAGCTCACGAATGGTTATTCCGGACCTGCTGCCATGGTTTTCATCGCTGAATGGTACCAGGGAGATTGCTGGATATTACGGCGGGGGCAGAGGGATTCTGCTGGTGTCCGCGATGAGCGCAGAAGGTTCATTATCGGACTTTGGCAGTTTTGTTTATAACCTGGAGGGTCAGCTTGATGATCTTACCATCAAAGAGATGCCCATGCAGCCGGGCCCTTTAACCATTGGTGCACTCAAATGGCACGCGAACCAGAAGCAGATAGAGTTCTCTGATGGCAGGCTCGGCATGCTTGATGGTTCTATCAGCGCATCCGGCAGCTATCTCGATTATAGGTCAGATGGTCAGAAACGTCTCAGCCTGGATTTTGAAGGGAGGATAGGACCACAGCTTGCCGGCTGGATTTCTGATAAAGCCGATATGCCGGCATGGATTAAGCTGCACCCGCTGTCGATCAGGAATTCTCACCTGAACTACTCGAAACCCGGCAGACACAAGATTTCAGCCGCACTCGCCCTGCAGGATGACCTGGCGGTCAGCACCGAGCTGAGCCTGGCTGACAATTCAGTTATAGTGGAGACTTTGATACTTAAGGACCAGGCTTCACAGGCATCCTTTACCGGAACAAAATTGAACCGGATCGTTGATGTATCCTTTGACGGCATCCTGCATGGTTCGACTATCGGACAGATTGCTGAAATCACTCCAGGGTCCGATGGATCGATCAACGGCAAGGCAACGGTTTCAGTGGACCTGGAAAACCCCCATGATTTCAGTCTTGTCGGTGATCTGAATGGAACCTCTCTGTCACTGCCGTTAAGGCACGATTCGCCTGTGAAAATCAATACTGCTGCACTGAGCGGATCGCCAGACACTATAACCATCAGCGCTGCCAATGTGTCATGGCGCGATACGGATCTGTCTTTGTCCGGAAAGGTGAAACGGAACCCATCCGGCCCGATGACGGTTGCCCTGGCTGTTGAGGCTGGTGTGGTAGATGTCGATGCGATACTGGGAAAATTCGGAAATCAGAGTAGCTCCGAGGACAAAAAAACAGGCACAACAACGTTTCCCCTGCCATTTCAGGGACACGTCAGTTTTAAAGTGAACAAGCTTCAGATACGCAATTTCTCCATTCAAAAGTTGCATGCAGACGTACAGGTGCAGAACGATGGCGCTGACCTAGCACTGAAAGAAATGGAGCTGTGCGGTATTCCCGCATCGGGTACTGTTTCGATAGCCGAACAAAATTTTGCCTTTCACCTCAAGCCAGATGCCCACAACGGGGACTTGAATGCAACGCTTAATTGTTTTGCCGACGAGCATTTCAAGGCCGATGGAACTTTTAATATAACCGGTTTGTTAGAGGGAAACGGGAGGCTGAAAGATCTGCCCAGGTCAACAGCAGGTGAGCTGGAGGTGAGTATTGTTGACGGACATGTTTACCATGACATCATTTTGCTCAATGTCTTGAAATTTCTTAATGTGACGCAGGTCTTGACAGGGCAGATATCGGCACGCAAGATGGTCGAAAAAGGAGTGGGATTTAATCATTTACAGGTACGGGCTGAGCTGCATGAAGGCAAGATAAAAAATAAAGGATTCGTCCTGGATGCCGATGAAATAAAACTCAGCGGTATCGGAGAAATAGATATCCCGACAAAGCAGATAGATTTTACGCTGTTAGTTGCTCCGCTGACAATGGTAAACAGCTTTCTGGGCCATATGCCGCTTATCGGCGGAGTAATGCAGACCATTACGGCGATACCACTGCTGCTTGCCGGAAAGATAGATGATGTTCATGTTCTCCCCCTCGCGCCTTCTGCAGTCGGTCATGAATTGAAGGAAGTTATGAAACAGACCCTTGGCATTCCATTACAGCTGATGCATCTGGACAATTATAAAGAGACATTCAATCGTGATCAGAAATGAAAATGTCCATTGGAATTGTTGTTCTGGAACATTCCCGGAACATGTCTTTTGCGCCTGTCATTTAATCATTGACAGAATGGGTCGCCCCTTTTATCCTATTGTGAAGAACGTTGTTCTTTGAAGTTGGTTTCATATCCCGTATTTACCGAATTCACGGATCGGTGTCTGTATTCGTGATTCATCGAGTCTCAATCAACCCAAAAAGGAGGTGTGTCATGCATTCTCGTTTAACACGACGTTTTGTCATTGTCGCAGGCGCCCTGGCAATTGCGCTTGCCGTAATTCCCGCTGTTTTCGCCCAGGCGAAAACAAAACTGCGCCTTAGCTGCGCATTCGCCGAGCAGGACCCGCGTGCCGATGCCTATAGGGCGTTCGCCGATCTGATCAAGGACGACTTCGACTTTGAACCCTATTGGCTCAACTCGCTCTTTAAGCAGGGTACCGAACTTGTCGCGTTACAGCGTGAAAATGTCGAGCTGGTTAATCTTGCACCGGCAGACATCTCAAAACAGATACCCGCCTGGTCGCTGATGACTTCGGCCTATCTCTTCCGCGACGTGGATCACATGAGGAAGGTGTTCAAGAGCGATGTGGGGAAAGAGTTCATCAAGATGGCACACGATCAGCTCGGCATCCAGGTGATAGTTCCCGTTTATTTCGGATCGCGTAACGTCAACTTGAAGCCGGACAAGAAGATCACGACCCCGGCCGATCTTGCCGGCGTCAAGCTGCGCATGCCTCCGGGTGAGTTCTGGCAGTTCCTCGGGGAGTCGATTGGTGCAACCCCGACCCCGGTGGCGTTTGCCGAGACCTACACCGCGCTGCAGACCGGCGCGATCGACGGGCAGGACAATCCTCCGCTCAATACCCAGCTGATGAAGTTCAACGAGGTTACCACGCAGTATGTCCTGACCGGTCATGTTATCGGCTACGATGTGATGGCGGTATCGGGCAAAATCTGGGATGCGATGTCACCGGAGCAACAGGCAAAATTCCAGGCGGCTGCGGACAAAGCTATTGATGACTACCAGGCAAAGTTCATCGCCGGTGAGCAGGGTGTCCTCGATTCCTTTAAAGCCGCGGGTATGAAGGTGTATACGCCGGACGTTGAAGCGTTCAGAACCTACGCCCAGAAGAAATATATCGAAAAATATGGAAAAGACTGGCCTAAGGATGCTATAGAACGAATCAACGCGTTATAGATCCACAACACGCTTCTGCCGCTGGCTGAATCACCCGGCGGCAGAAGTGTTTCGCTGGGGACCGACTAAACTCTCGAAGGCGCTTCTGCACGAAGACGAACCATGGTAAAGAAAAATAAATGGCTCACCAGCGGGCGCTGGCTGCACCGGCGCGCCGAAGATGTTTCAGTCGCGTTTCTCGGCACGATGTTCGTTGTCTTCCTGCTGCAAATCGGGTTCCGCTATTTTATCTCACGGCCGTTGTCCTGGAGCGAGGAAGTTTGTCTCTTGTGCTGGCTATGGGGTGTGCTTTGGGGGTCTGGAGTCGTTTTGACTGACGAGGAAGAAATCCGCATGGACATTATCTATAATGCGGTTCCCGATAAGGTCAGGCGGGTGTTCAAGATCATCACCAGTGTGATTCTGGTCGTGCTCCTGCTGATTTCGCTGCCCGCCAGCTGGGATTACGTGGCGTTTATGAAACGAGAACGTACCGCTTCCCTGCACATTCCAATAAACTACCTGTATTCTGTCTATATGATCTTCGCAGTGGCGTTAATTGTTCGACATTGCCGGCTGGTTTGGGTTACCTTCCGCGGCACATTGCCAGAATCCGAGCCTGCGGAAGAGGCGGATAGAGCATGATGCCGAGCCCGTTCGTTCTCTGCGTCATTGTACTGGTTACGCTTGCGGTTCTCGGTTTGCCGATCGGGATGTCAATGCTTGCCGGCTCGATTTTTTACCTTTTACTTGTCGGGCAAGATCTCGGGATAGCGGCTGAGCAGGTGCTCAACGGCCTGACCGGCAGCTACGTGTTGCTGGCCGTGCCACTGTTCATCCTGGCGGCCGATTTGATGAATACCGGCAGCCTCACCGATCGTTTGCTGAATTTTTGTCTTATACTGGTTGGTCGATTCCGTGGGGGACTGGGACACGTAAACGTTGTATCGAACGTCATTTTCGCCGGCATGTCCGGGTCGGCGGTTGCCGATGCGGTGGGCCTTGGACGGATAGTCATCGGCATGATGACTCGCGACGGGAAATATCCTGTCTCCTACGCAGCCGCGATAACCGCCTGCTCAGCCGTTATCGGGCCTATTGTTCCGCCATCGATTCCGATGGTTATCTACGCGCTTGTCTCCGATGCGTCGATCGGCTATCTCTTCCTGGGCGGCGTTGTACCCGGACTGATGCTTGGTGTGGTGTTCATGTGCACGAACACGATCATCTCACGTGTCAGAAAGTACCCGGTCGAGCAGGCGGTCCCGATGCGCGAAATTCCTCGCATCGCATTCAGCGCATTTCCTGCCCTCATGCTCCCCGTGATCCTCCTTTTCGGCATCTACGGCGGAATCATGACTCCGACGGAGGGAGCCGCGGCGGCAGCTGCCTATGCGCTTCTTGCCGCATCGCTGTTCTATCGCGCCATCTCGTTTCGCCAGTTGTACAATGTCTTGTGTTCCAGTGCCAAAACATCGACCGCCATCGGCATGCTTTTTGTCGGAGCCTTGGCCTTCAACTACGTGGTCACCATCGAGAATATCCCGCTTTCTGTCCAGCACTTCATCAGCGGATTTCAGCTGACATCTGTCGGCTTTCTGGTATTGGTCAATCTCTTGCTTCTCGGGCTCGGCTGCCTCCTGGAAGGGAGTACGATACTCCTGGTTATCGTGCCTATCCTGATACCGACAGCGAAACTGCTGGGTATCGATCTCGTTCATTTCGGCGTGGTTGTCGTCATCAACATCATGCTCGGATTGGTGACTCCGCCGTTCGGTTTACTGCTCTTCGTCGTCGCCAACCTTACCAAGCAACCGTTGATGTCCATTGTGCGCGAATGTGTGCCCTTCCTGTTAGCTGCGCTGTTAGTCCTGGCCCTGGCGACGTTCGTACCCGAAACGGTCCTGTGGTTACCGAAGCTGATGGGATACAAGGGCTGAGCTTTACGCTTATCAATGGCGGCGAAGTGCGAAATCGCCGTTATCGATCCGCAGCACCAATTTAGGCAATGGCATGGTCTGAGAAAAAATGCAATTCTCCGACAGGCTCCTAGCAAGCGCACGATGCCTTGAAGTCAAGTACACGCTTCATTTTACCGGGCAGATTACGATTCAATTTTTTTTCAAGGAATCTGACGGCCTCAATAACATTCGGCACATCAATGCCGGTATCTAGGCCCACCGACTCAAACATATGCGCGGCATCTTCGGTCGGGACATTCCCTGCTGCTCCCTTGATGAACGGGCAGCCGCCGATTCCCCCGGCACACACATCAAATATTCGCACCCCCGCCTCGTAGCCGGCGAACATGTTGGCCATTCCGAGTCCTCTTGTATCATGAAGATGCAGTGACAGGCGGACGTCAGGCAGTTCTTTGGAAACGAGAGAGACCAGCGATCGAATAGACAGGGGTGTGGCCATGCCGGTACTGTCGGCGAGGTTGATCTCCTGAGCGCCTGCGCCAGCCATCTGCATCGCCGCCGCAAGAACAGCACGCTCGGGAATAACCCCCTCATATACACACCCGAAAGCGCTCTGCAGACCGGCGCGTACCTCAAGACCCTGGTTCAAGGCGTTCCTGATTAACCCGGTCATGGCAGATAGCGCTTCTGCCGCTGATCTGTTGGCGTTTTTCCTGCTGTGACTGTCGCTGACAGACACGGACATGCTCACATGTGAGATACCGCTCTGAAGGGCCCGGTCAAGTCCTTTGTTATTAAGGATGAGTGCCGTTACTTTTGTTGCCTTCTGCTCTCCGATGGCCTGGATCAGTTTCTCGGTGTCCGCCATTTGTGGCACAATTTTCGGGTTAACGAAGGAGCCGACCTGAATTCTCTTCAGACCGGCTTTGAGCAGAAGGTTGAAGAGCTCTATTTTTTCATCGAGCGTAAATACCTGTGACTCCAACTGAAGTCCGTCCCGCATAACCTCTTCTTCCAGGATAAGTTCTGTTTGTTGCCAGTTGTTCTGCACGATTATTCCTCCCCGATCGCTGACGTGAAACGATAATGACGGTTGCTTGTTCAATGTTCAGACGGAATGCGGACGACAGGATTACATCCATAAACAGTCGTATATAATCATGTGACCAGGCACGCCGCTATTTTAATATTCAGCCTCAATCCATAATATTGTGGGCTATTAATAAAAATGTCACTTATTATTTGCATTGTCATCGTAAAAAATGGTAATAAAAGACCAACAGAAGGTAGGTCGGTGGAACATACAGCGGAGCACTTCTCGTTTGACATGATGTATGGTTCGTGAAGGCAAACCCGCAGTCCAAAACAAACAGAGAAGGTACAGGAGACAAAAGATGGCGCGACAAATAACCCAGGAAGAAAAACAATACGCCCAGGAGTTGCTCGCTCGGGCGCGGGTGGCTCAGAAGCAGATTGAAACCTTGGACCAGGCAGCTATAGATCGTGCAATTCAGGCCGTGGCCTGGTCGACTTCGAACGAGAAAACTTTTACCCGACTGGCCCGCATGGGGGTTGAAGAGAGCGGTCTCGGGGACTGGGAGGGACGGCCGAACAAACGCTTCAAGATCAAGGGTATTCTTCGCGACGCCCTCCGCCAGAAAAGTATGGGGGTGGTGGAGGAAATACCTGACAAAGGGTTGGTCAAGTATGCCAAACCGGTCGGCGTCATCGCCGCGCTGGTGCCAACGACCAATCCGGCTTTAACGCCTCCGGGAATGGGCATCTATGCCTTGAAGGCAAAAAATGCAGTGGTCTTCTCACCGCATCCCAGGGCCAAGAACACCTCAATCGAAACCGTGGCGGTGATGCGCAAGGCCTTGAAAAAAATTGGGTTGCCGGAAGATCTCTATGTTTGTGCCGAGCGACCGTCTATCCCGCTCGCCCAGGAATTGATGGCGATCTGTGATCTTACCATTGCCACCGGCGGACCGGCCATGGCCAGGTCCGCACATAGTTCAGGCAAGCCGGCCTATGCCGCCGGCCAGGGAAACTCGACCATGGTATTCGACGAGACGGCCGATATAAAAGAAGCGGCGCATAACACCATGCTCAGTAAAATGTCCGATTTCGGTTCCGGCTGCTCGGCCGACGGGAACCTGATCGTCGAGGCAACCATCTACGATGCGTTTCTCGCACAACTTCAGCAGGAAGGCGGCTACCTGGTGAACGATGAGCAAAAGGCAAAGCTCGAGCCGGTGCTCTGGCAGGACGGACACCGGACCATCGACACCATCGCCTGCCCAGCCCGGGTCCTGGCAGAGAAGGCCGGTTTCACTATTCCTGACGAAAAGAAGTTTTTAATCGTCAAAGAAGAGCGGATAGGCAAGGACTATCCCTTTTCTACCGAGAAGCTTGGCACCCTGCTGTCGATATTCAAGTACAGCGGGTTCGAGAATGCCTTGAAAATGGTGGAGCAGATTTATGCGACCCAGGGCAAGGGACACTCATGCGGCATCTACAGTTTCAATGACGAACACATTCATCAGCTCGCGCTCACGGCACCGGTCAGCAGGATGATGGTACGTCAGCCCCAGTCCAAGGCTAATGCCGGCAGCTTCAATAACGGCATGCCGATGACCTCGAGCATGGGGTGCGGCGTCTGGGCCGGTAACATCAGCAACGAGAATATCTCTTTGAAGCACTACCTGAATTATACCTGGGTATCCCGGCCGATTCCCGAGGATAAGCCAAGCGACGAAGAGTTGTACGGTGAATTCTACAATACCGAGACCTGGTGAAGCGGTAACAGGGAGAACTCGGATCGTCAGTCGTCTTGACGGCCAGCGAGTACGGATTACCCGCAGCTTGTCGTGCTTTTTTTAACAAGACCTTTAAACCCGGCGCCATGAGCCGGCCAAAACGGAGGAAACCATGAAAGGTCCGGTCGCAAAACTTTTGGTTGATTATCTTGAAGATCGCGGTGTCAAGCATATCTTCGGCCTGTGCGGTCACACGAATATTGCCGTGCTGTCGGCACTGGAGAACAGTTCCATCGATTTCATCAATGTCCGTCACGAACAGATCGCCTCGCATGCGGCCGACGGGTACGCCAGGGTCACCGGCCGGGCTTCGGTGGTCATGAGCCACCTGGGACCGGGGATGACCAATGCTGCAACGGGCGTTGCCAATGCAGCACTGGACTGCATCCCCATGGTGGTTATTGCCGGTGATGTGCCGAGTCACTACTACGGCAAGCATCCGCATCAGGAGGTTAACCTGCATGCGGACGGCGCCCAGTGTGAAATCTATCGTCCATTCGTCAAGCGGGTCTGGCGAGTGGAGCGTCCCGAACTTTTCCCGGAAATCATGGAGAAAGCTTTCCAGCTGGCCGAAAGCGGTCAGCCCGGGCCGGTGCTGGTCGACGTCCCCATGGATATCTTTTCCCTTGAAGTTGATGCCGAACTGTTCGAACGCCAGAAAAAGAACACCAGAAACCTCCGCAAGCCAGCGCTTGATGAGGCAACGGCAGAAGAGATTGTCGATCGTCTGCTGGCGGCGAAGAAACCTGTTATCTATGCCGGCGGAGGGGTCCTGCTGGCACGCGCTTCGGCGGAATTGCGGGAACTGGTCGAGCTGCTGAGTCTGCCGGTTGCACACAGCCTGATGGGCAAGGGCGCGCTGCCGGATGATCATCCATTCATTCTCGGCATGACCGGTTTCTGGGGTACCAAATATATCAACGAAGCATGCCGGACCGCAGATCTTATCCTGGGGCTGGGAACCCGGTTCAAAGAGGCGGACTGCAGTTCCTGGTACCCGGAGTTTACCTTCGACATTCCCAAGACTGCCTTGATACAGATCGACATCGAGCCAAGCGAGATCGGCCGTAATTATCCCGTAGCGATTGGAGCGGTTGCCGACCTCAAGCAGGCGCTTGGCGCACTGGTAAAGGTTGCCCGTGCGCGTGTACCGCAGGGCGTTAGAAAAGAAGAACTCAAACGCGAGATCGCTCAAGACAGGGCCAAATTCAAGCAACGCAATGTCGAGATGGAGCAGAGCAATGCCTTTCCGATGATGCCCGAGCGGATACTCGCCGAGGTGCGTGAAGTACTGCCCCGCGACGCCATTATCACGACCGATGTCGGCTGGAACAAGAACGGCGTCGGCCAGCAGTTCCCCGTCTACGAACCAGGCAGTATCCTTTTCCCGGGCGGCTACGCCACCATGGGTTTCGGCGGGGCGGCAGCGCTCGGAGCCAAGCTCGCCAACCCCGGGAAAGTGGTTATTTCCCTGATCGGTGATGGCGGTTTCGGCCAGAATCCGGCCTTGCTCGCTACTGCCCGGCATGAAAATATCGCGGTTATCTGGCTGATTATGAATAACAATGCATTCGGCACCATCGCCGGGCTTCAAAAGGCGCATTTCGGTACGACCTTTGGAACCGTCTTCAGCAAAGATGGGGCGCCCGATTATGCAGCGATTGCCAGGGCATACGGTGTTGAAGGGATACGGATCAACTCGGCCGAGGAATTCAAGTCGGTCCTGGTCAAGGCTATTTCATCAGACAAACCGGTTGTTCTGGATGTGCCGATGATCAATAACCCGGTGCCGACAGACGGGCACTGGAATATTCTGGACATCTACTCGCCGGGTAAGAATATTTCCCATGTGAGCACCGATTGATTGGAATTTCCGGTCATCTCTTAGACGGAAATAATAATAGGAGCCACTTGGTCAGATCGGGTCAATCTGACCAAGCGGCTCAGCTTGAATGATGAGGGTGAAGAGCCGGGAATCTGAAAAACAGGTAGACGGGTCAGCGATTATGATTCAGACAGGAACCATGAACGTATACGAGGCGTTGAAGAGTGATATCGTGATGGGGAATCTTTCTCCGGGCAGCAAACTGAAGATGGAAATGCTCAAGGCGCGTTACGGTATGGGCGTCAACGTTATCAGGGAAAGCCTTGCCCGGCTGGCAACAGAAGACCTCGTTGATGCGGAGAACCAGAAAGGTTTCCGGGTTGCTACTACCTCGGTCAGTCGGCTGAGAAATCTGGTTCGACTGCGCATCCTCTTCGAAACCGACGGCGTCAAACACTCGATTGAAAACGGCGGCATCGACTGGGAAACAAGTCTGGTGGCAGCCTATCACAAGCTTGAATATATTGAAAAGAAGATGCAGCAGAACGAGGAAGCGCACGGTATCAATTGGTACGAATGTGACCGGGACTTCCACAATTCGTTGATATCCGCTTGTGGCTCAGAGCTTCACATCCTTTACCATCGGCGCGTGTTTGAACAGTACCGTCAGTACGTAATGGTCGACCTGAAGACGAATGGCTTTCGTGGCGGTGCCATTGTCCGGGAGCATAAGGATATTCTCCAAGCCGCTCTCGACAGGGATTTCACAAGATGCTGCGCGTCCATAGAACTTCATCTGCGCAATTTTTTTCAGCAAGTAGCTTCGTGACGGATGGACCCAGCTGTTTGTTGCAACGACGTTCCATCGCGTATCGAACTGAGAGAAATAAAAGCCATTAAGCCTCGTAGCTATTGATTCACCCTGATACCCTGAAAACAACTTTATGAGGTGACCTGTCTGCAGACGACGGGAAAAATCTTGAATGAAACTTGATCTGAAACATACGGTAGTCCTCGTCACGGGAGCCAGCAAGGGTATCGGCAGAGCCATTGCCGATACCTTTGCAGCAGAAGGCGCCCGCCTTGCGCTTTGCGCCCGGAACGAAGAGAGCTTGAGCCTGGTCGCATCCGAGTTGAGCCGCCGGTTCAAAATCGACACACTCCCCGTTGCTGAAGACCTGAGCAGTCTCGACGGGGTGCGATCTTGCGTGGAGCGTGTGGTGCAGCACTTTTCGAGGATAAATACCCTCGTCAACGTCGCCGGAGCCATACGTCCCGGCACGCTTCTGTCCAAGCCCGACGCTGACTGGCAGGAAGATTATGACCTCAAACTTTTCGGCTATGTCCGCATGATGCGTGAGGTGTTTCCGCTGATGAAAAAGAATGGCGGCCGCATTATCAATATTATCGGCAGCGCCGGACGCTGCGCCGATCCTGCGTACATCGCCGGCGGAGGGGCCAATGCCGCCTTGATGAATATTACCAAAGCAGCGGCCGCAGAAGGCGGTCCGCACAATATCCTGGTAAATGGGATCAATCCGGGTCCCACCCGCACAGAACGGTGGGATACCATGAACCGCCACCTGTCCCGTGAGTGGGGGGTGCCCCTTGAAGAGGTGATCGCTCGGCGCCTTAAGGGAAATCCGCTCGGCCGGCCGGCCGAACCTGACTCAATTGCTGCGATGGTCGCCTTTCTGGCTTCATCGCGCGCCGCCGATATAAACGGCGCCATCATTGAAATGGACGGCGGTACGAACCGTTGCATCTGATTGTGCCGAAAAACTGCCCCTGCGGTTACACCAGCTTGCTGACGGAACCGGTAAGGATTACCTCAATTATTATTTCCTCTTGTCAGGCTGTCGTTTTGATTTGCTTTTACTGATCCGCAGGGTTATCCTACTAGGTGGAACGTTTTGCTCTTTGCAAGGACAGAACGATCCATCTCGGCTCTGTAAAAAGGGCGCACGTATTTCCGCTTCGGTTGAGATAAGAGGTAACTGGTCCGTGATTCTAACGAAGGTGAGTCAAGCGAAAATCCGGAACAGAAGACGATACCAACGAGAGGAACCCAACACTTTTGCAAAAAAAAAGACAGAATATTAAATCTTCGGCGCCAATTGTTGACAGTCTTGCAACGGCCCTCGGTTTGCTTGATTATTTTTCAATTAGAGAACCGGAACTCTCTCTTCGTGAGTTGAGCGAAAAGTCAGGACTCTATAAAAGCCGTATTCACCGGCTGTGTGCTACGCTCGTTGCCTTTGATTTCCTGACCCGTATGCCTTCGTCAACATACCGGCTCGGTCCAAAACTTATGACTCTCGGGAAGATTTACGAGAACACCAACACACTCGTGACCGTTTCCCGGCCTATCATGAAGCGGCTGGCGGAAGATGCCGGGGAGTCTGTCGCTCTTTTTCAACTCGATGGAGAAACATCCTTCTGTCTTTCACGTGAATACGGATCGTCAAGCCTTGTGTTCTCGATTCAGGAAGGGGATGACATGGAATTGCACGCCTCCGCCGCCGGCAGGGTTCTGCTGACCTTTGGCTCCGCAGAGTTGCGGGAGAAAATTCTCAGTCAAACCAGATTCGAGAAGTTTACTTCCGAGACCATCACCAGCCCCAAGAAATTAAAGAAAGAGCTCGATGCCGTCAGAAAACGGGGGTATGCAGTCAACCGGGGCGAGAGGGAACTTGAAGTCGCAGCCGTCGCTGCGCCTATCTATAATTATGACAACACCGTCGATTCAACCCTTGCCATTGTCGGCCCGGTGCAACGTTTTGCCAGCGATCGTGAGGAAAGTATCGTGAAAAGCCTTTTGCAGGCGACACGGAGAATCTCTGAGTTGCTTGGAGCTCGTGTACGATAAACGTATGTCCACCTGCGGCTTATACCCCCTCCCCCAAAAAACTGATCGGGATATCCTTTCCCCCACTCATTCTGGCCAACGTTTGACGTGATCGATTAGTATACCGGATGCATCGGCATCGTTGAGGCAGGTTATGGCCGTGCCAATAAAAGGTTAGTATCAAAACGAACAGAGACGCCTGGTAAAAGCTTACCACCTAACGGGAACACAACTATTTGAAGGAATAAAAAATGGAAAATAATCTGTCTGGGCAAACGGCTATCGTTACTGGAGGCGCACGTGGTATAGGTCTGGGAATTGGCAGAGAACTGGCTCATCGAGGGTGCAGGGTCGCTCTGTGGGACCTTTCCTTTGATTCTTTTGACCCCGCTGCTGCGGGTTTTACTCCGGCGCTGCTGCAAAAAGTCGATGTCACTGATCTGGCTGCCGTGCAGAGCGGTTATGCAGAAAGTGTAAAGAGCTTGGGGCAAATTGATATCTTTATCAACAACGCGGGCATAAACGGCCCCGTGATCGATAGCTGGGAATACCCGGAGGAAGCCTGGAACAAGGTTCTTCAGGTGAACTTGACCGGTGTGTTTTATTGCACCAAAACCGTTGTTCCCGATATGCGCGCCCGCAAGAGCGGACGCATCGTCAATATCGCTTCCATGGCCGGCAAGAATGGCGTGCCCGGCATTTGTGCCTATGCTGCCGCCAAGGGAGGACTCATCGCCTTCACCAAGACCGTTGCCCGTGAATTGGCCGGCAGCAACGTCTTTGTCAATGCGGTCGCGCCGGCATTGACGGAGACTGAACTGTTTGCCCAGATGACGCCAGAACACATTAAAGCGATGACGGCTAAAATTCCCATGGGGCGTGCGGTTAAAATTGAGGACGTTGCCAGAATGGTAGCCTGGATAGCGAGCCCGGAATGCAGCTTTACAACCGGTTTCACGTTCGACGTTTCAGGAGGCCGTGCCGTTTATTGATCATCTGACCAAGTCCGAGCCTTCCGATTTCCCGGCACGATTTCCCCCGAAGAGTCATAGGTCTGCTGTCCGGAGGATGCTGACTTCGGGGGGATTCCTGCTGCCTGGGGAGATGCAGCACAAATGTCCAGGCTGCTTTTTTCCCCAGAGCATCATGCGAAGCTCCTCTGCCAACCTGCCAACCGAATTGATCCTGTGGAGCACTTCATTTTTCTGCGCTTCTCAAATCCTTGAGGAAGAAATTCCTCTCCCTGCCTCTGTATAGAATCAAGGTGCACCAGGCGCATCACCTGACCGCACCCCTTCTCCAGCAAGCGGCGACACTGGTATGTTCAGCTGCGTGATACTGAATTACATCAGTTCATTATTGAAAAATATTGACATGATCTTTTCGCAAGAATATCCTATAGTGCGACAAGTCGTTCTGTTGTGTGGAAATGGTTGCGGCGATTGACGGGAAGTCAAACTGACGATTAATCTCTAAATAAAAGCTTTGTCCCCGATAATTTTGTTATATAGAATGGAGCAGCAAAAGTTTATGGCCAGAGGACAGTATGCCTCGTGGAATAGTTGTTGCTGTCTTCGGTATAGTTTAGCAAGTCAACCACTATATCTTTCATCAGAAGAAGGAGGGGAAACGATGAAAGACGCTCTCTCGTGCCATTTATATCTGGTGTCGGATCTTATTAGTATCCGTTTGCAAGCTATTCAACCCGTTAACCTTTCAGCTGACTAAGGAGGAAAAAAGATGAAACGGATTTTTTTCATGCTGCTTGTGCTTTTTTTAGAAGCAGTTCTATTATCAGCGGCTTATGCGGCAGAATATCCGGAGAAGGATCTGCAGGGCGTTATTATGTGGGGTGCGGGCGGCGCTACCGATAACGTTGCCCGGGCCATAACCCCCAACGTGGAACCTTTTCTCAAAAAACAAATTATACTCATCAATAAGCCGGGTGGAACCGGTGCGATTTCAACCCAATACGTGTTCAGTCAACCGGCAGATGGCTACACGCTTCTGATCGGGGCGGAAAACCCTCAGGTACACCGGATTCTTCAACTTTCTGATATCGACTACAAGGATTTCTATCCGATCAACATCCTCGGGCGCGGCGTTGGGGTGATTGTTGCGAATAATGATACCCCCTGGAAATCATTTAAAGATCTGGTTGAAGATGCCAAGAAACGTCCGGGAGAGATCAAAATGGGCTCAACCGGTCCCGGTGGGCTGCCTTATACGGTTGGAGCCATGATAAAAACAGTAACGGATTTTGACGTTACCGCGGTGCCGTTCAAGGGGGAAGGACCGGGTGTTACCGCACTGCTGGGAGGGCATGTCGACTTTATGCCGGTCGGTATTACCGCCGCGCGTGAACATATAAGGGCCGGCAGGGTAAAGGCCCTGGCCCTCGTCTCCGCCACACCAATTACCGGGTCGGAAGAAATTCCTCTGATAACCAAGGATTATCCGGATTTTGAACGATATCTGCCCTGGGGCCCTTTTTATGGTGTATGGTGTAAAAAAGATGTTCCAGATGAAATAAAAATGAAACTTGTGGCGGCCTTCAAAGAAGGTGCATCACAGCCGCAGTTCCAGAAATTTTTAAATGATTTTGATACAGTACCGATGAACATCAGCGGTGAAGAGGCTGATGCATTTCTGAAAAAATGGCAGTCTGTTACCAACTGGATGTACGAATATGCCGGTGCGACGAAGGTGTCTCCGGCTGAATTCGGCATTCCCAAACCGTAGATTACAGCCCCGGAACTGAAGACAGCCTCTCTGTTATTCTGCAGAGAGGCTGTCGATACCAGCGACGATGAAAGAAGAGAGAAAATTGCGTGCAGGAGAAAATGTTTTCAGCTGGCTGCTGCTGCTGTTCAGCCTGTTCGTTCTGGTTCAGGCTTATCTGATATCGGGTTTTTCTTCAATCAGTTCGGCAGGTACCTTCCCCATGGGGGCCTCTGCCGTCATGGTTATTGCCATGGTGTTCATCCTTTTTGACAGTTTTAAAGGCAAAAAGATGATTACCGGTGGTTTTAAAAATGAGTTGCGACAGGCAGCCAAATTCGTTTTACCCAACGTCTTTCTCATCTACTCGCTGATTGTCATCGTTTACATGATTCTTATCGAGCCCATGCATTTCCTGCCAAGTTCATTTGTCTTTCTGCTTGTATCCATGATCTATCTCAAGGGGAGTAATATTTTAAAATCATTGGTTATTAGTGTGATCTCCCTGGGCTTTATTTATTTGATATTTCAATATTTTTTCAGGGTAGTCCTGCCCTGATGCAGCAGGTGGTGTCGTGATGGAATCAACTCTTTCATACTTTTTCATGGCATGGCTCGATCCCTCACTTCTTCTGCTTACCGCCGCCGGTACCTTTGCCGGCATCTATGTAGGAGCCATCCCGGGTCTGTCCGTGACGATGGCGGTATCAATATTGATTTCGTTCACCTTTTCCTGGGATGTAAACGACGCCCTTGCCCTGATGGTCGGTGTCTATTGCGGCGGGGTGTATGGCGGGTCCCGTACCGCAATATTGCTTAACATACCGGGCGCGCCGGCTGCCATTGCCACGGCCTTTGACGGTTTTCCGCTGGCTCAGAGGGGAGAGGCCGGCCGGGCCATCGGTGTCAGCACCATTGTCTCGGTCATGGGCGGGTTCATCGGTGTTGCGGTCCTTGCCCTGGCGGCACCGAAAGTTGCGGAGTTCGCACTAAAGTTTGCCCCGAGGGATTATCTGCTCCTGGCCATTATGGGCTTGCTTCTCGTCGGAAGTCTATCGGGAGAGTCGATGGCGAAAGGGATTTTTGCAGGAGCCTTTGGCGTGATCCTGGGTTTGGTGGGAATGGATCCATTGACGGCAGAAGGCCGCTTTACGTTCGGTACGGTT
>JAHEMX010000343.1 GCA_024643445.1 Desulfobulbaceae bacterium
AAAATGTCCCGAGAACAGCAGACAGGAGAGACACTGGTATCCGGTATGAGCCAGGTTCATCTTGAGGTCGTCGGCAGCAGAATCAAACGAAAGTTTGGTGTGCAAATGGAACTCAGTCTGCCCAAAATCCCTTACATGGAAACGATCAAGGGAAGTGCAAAGGCCCAGGGACGGCATAAAAAACAGAGCGGCGGGCGCGGACAGTTTGGTGATTGCTGGATCGAGATCTCTCCGATCCCCGGTGAAAAATTTGAATTTGTTGACAACATAGTGGGCGGTGTTATTCCACAGCAATACCGGCCGGCGGTCGAGAAAGGCATTATTGAGGCCATGGAGAAAGGGGTGCTTGCCGGCTACCCGCTGGTCGACGTCAAGGTCTCCCTGTACGACGGTTCCTATCATACCGTAGACTCTTCCGAGATGGCCTTCAAAATTGCCGGTTCACTCGCCTTTAAAGAGGCGGCGCCCAGTGCCGGCATTGTTTTACTGGAACCGATCATGAGCATAGTCGTCACGGTTGGCAAGGAGAGTGTCGGCGATATCATGGGTGATCTTAACTCCAGAAGAGGCAAGGTCATGGGGATGGATTCTTCGCCCAAGGGCGAGGTTATCAATGCGCAGGTGCCGATGTCTGAAATTCAGACCTATGCCAATGAGCTTACTTCAATGACCGGCGGCCTTGGCTCGTTTATCATTGCGTTTTCTCATTACGAAGAGGTCCCTTCGCACATCGCCGAAAAAATTGTGGCCAAACGTAATGCAGAGTAGTGACGCTAAACAGCAAAGCGCTAACCGCACCTATCGCTTTGCTGTTATAACCATGAGTGACAAGGGCTCCCGGGGCGAGCGCGAAGACACCAGCGGGAAATCCCTTATCCAGCTCTTTGTCGACCGGGGCTATGAGCTCTGTCACTATTCGGTGATACCCGATCAGGTCCCATTCATTGTCGAAACCGCATTGGAAGCCATCGAAAACGACAAGGCGGATCTTGTCATCACGACCGGCGGAACCGGTGTTTCTCCTTCTGATGTTACGCCCGAGGCGATGGATCAGGTTATTGAAAGGGAGGTGCCGGGAATAAGCGAGGCGATGCGTGCCGCGAGTATCGCGGTAACGCCATACGCCGTCGTTTCAAGGGGAAGGTCCGGTATCCGGGGTGAAAGCCTGATCATAAATCTGCCGGGCAGCAAAAAAGCAGCGCTGGAGAACATTGCTGTCATTCTGCCCGCACTGAATCACGCTCTGGAGAAGATAAAAGGCAGTACCAGTGACTGCGGCCAGTGAAGAACTGACAAGTAAATCAGGGCGTCCTGTTCCGGTGTCAGTCCTTTGCTGAAAAGAAGATACGGTCAGCGTCCCTTTTTTTATAGCCGATAGCCTCGATCAGGAGATCATTACTTCCGACTCTTCGTTTACCGAGGGTACAACCTCTCCTATGAGGTAGGGGGTTTCGCCAAGGGCTTCAAGGTGGCGCATGATATCGTTGACGATTTCTTCCTTGACGATGACCATATAACCAATGCCCATGTTGAACGTTCTGAACATCTCTTCTTCGGTTATAGAGCCGTTCCTGGCCAGGAAGGTGAACACCGGCGGAATCTTCCAGGCGGCTTTATTGATTTCGGCGCTGCACCCTGTCGGGAGTACCCGGGGAATGTTGTCATAGAACCCGCCTCCGGTATTATGAATCATTCCATTTACCTTGTAGTTTTTCAGCACGTTAAGAACGGATTGAACATAAATACGTGTCGGTCTTAACAGCTCTTCTCCAAGCGTTGACCCCAGTTCTTCGATGAATGAATTAACACTGAGACCGGCGTCGCTGAAACAGACTTTTCGGACGAGAGAAAACCCGTTGGAGTGCAGCCCGTTGGATGCTAGGCCTATGATTTTGTTGCCGACCCTGATATCCGAGCCGTCGATGATATTCTTACGATCAACGATTCCTGTTACGAAACCGGCGAGATCGTAATCACCTCCTTTGTAAAGACCAGGCATTTCCGCCGTTTCACCGCCGACAAGTGAACATTTCGCCTGTATGCAGCCAGCTGCGATACCTTTTATGATATCCTGGGCAATAGCGAGATCCAGTCTGCCGACGGCGAAATAATCGAGGAAAAATAATGGCTTTGCACCGCTAACGATAATATCATTGACGCACATGGCCACGAGATCGATGCCAATCGTGTCATGCTTCTGACACAGTGCGGCTACCGCAAGTTTTGTCCCGACACCATCCGTGGATGAAACCAGAACAGGACTTTCGTATCGATCCTTATCTATTGAAAAAAGACTGGAAAAGCCGCCTATTTCATTAATGACGCCTCGCTGATGGGTGGCAGAGATAATGTCTTTGATACTTTTGACAAAGGCATTGCCTTTGTCGATGTCTACACCGGCTTCAAGATATTTTGATTTTTGTTTATCTGTCATTGTCCATTGAATATATGAAGATTGCGAAAAAAAAGTAGTCAGGATATGCTGTTTTCCTGATTTTTCAGTTAATTGAATCGCCAGTTATGAAATGTGGGAATCCATAAAAAATTAACGTATTACGGACTTTTTGTCCATATAATAGTTGAATTTGAAACCGGGCTCAACCGGGTTATAAACAGGTGATGCAACGGCCATGAAATTGCTTATTCTCGTTTTTGGATTGGTACTGGTCGTAGAAGGCCTGCCTTATGCGACTGCACCCGAAAGAATGCAGGAGTGGATGCTCAGACTCAGTGAAGTTCCTCCGAAAACATTACGTCTTATCGGCTTCTGCTCCATGGGAGCAGGTCTTCTGATCTGTTGGATCGTGCAGAACAGCGAGATGTTCAGCTAGAAGCTTTTTTGCGCATGGTATAAATACGACCCTGTATCCTGCCCTCGCCTTCAAGGCGCAGATCGACCTTTTCCGAGCATCGGATCACCCAGCCGCAAAAGGAAGCGCTGTTCTCTATGTAGCTGCGTGAGTGGGCAAAACGGCCACTGCTCTGAAGCCTCAACAATTCCGTGTTGCCCGGCAGATCTTCAACTGAAAAACAGAATAATGCGTTGCTGGTTGAGGCGCGATAAGCGGCTGCAAATGTTGCTTCCAGTTCACCGATATAGGCAAAAACATCTGCAGCTATAAGGAGATCATAGGTTCCTGCTCGGGCGGAAGTGAGGAACGCGCAGATCTCCTGGATGTACAGTTGATCATATAGTCCTTTCTGGCGCGCTTTTTCTATCATTTTTTCCGAGAGATCAACGCCATGCATGATTTCTGCAATGCGCCTGCATTGCCTGCCGATTAATCCTGTACCGCAGCCGAGATCAAGCAGGGATAGAAACTGGTCGCCATGATTCTCCCGCATAACAATCTTTAAGAGCCTTTCGGGAAGTCGATAGCTCAGGCTTCCGACGACCCGTTTTTCGTAGTGAGCGGAAAATTGATTGAAGACATCACGGATGTATGAATGCGGAGCGCAGGTGCGGGAATCTCCGGTGAGAGCGGCAAGCATGTACCCCGCTGATTGATGACCGGGATCACGTTCCAGCACTTTCCGGTAACCGGCGATGGCGGATACAATTTCCCCGGTACGGTGCAGGAGATAGGCCTGGTTGAGACGTGCCGACAGATGATCCGGCTCGCGCAGTAAAACTTCCTGATAGGCGGAAATGGCCTCCTCATAACGTTCAAGCGCCATCAGGCAGCCGCCACGGTTGTAGTGACAGTCAAGGTCATTTGGATCAACGGTTAAAGCCTGATTGTAGGAGGAGAGTGCTTCTTCAAATAATCCGAGTTTTTTTTGACAGATAGCAAGGTTAAATAACAGGTCGTTGTCTGCCTCCGGCAGATCGACGCCTTCCCGGTATATTTCAAGCGCCTCTTCATAGCGATGCGTGTCGAAAAGGAGAAGCCCTAGGTTATAGTACAGTTGCCAGAATTCAGGTATGAGCTTGATAAGATGGTGATAATAACTCTCGGCCGCTACGATATCGCCGTTCCGGTGCGCTTCAAGTGCCTTCAGAAACAGTGTTTGTAGCGCTTTCGGATTGTCGGCGGAAAGATGATTCATGGAAGAAGGGATACTATTTGCTGGCCACCACAAAAATGATGTGCAAAGAGGGCGGTTTTAAATATAAATAATCTGCGTTATTATACTGGCTCCATCCGTTCAGGGCAAGGGAACTGAATCCAAAATACTGGTACTCATTATGTTGCAAGGCGAGAGCAAAAAACGCGAACTGATTGGCAATGAAGGCATGGTGCTGCTTGATATGGTCAGACGACTCAATCGTCGCGGAGCAACCGGACATCTGCTCAAGCTGACGGAGAAAACGCACCCTGCCGATCTGGCCTGGATCTTCAGACATCTGACAACGGATGAGCGAATAAAGATATTCGACATTATCGCCAAGACAAATCTCGTCGGTGAATTTCTCAGTGAGCTGGATGAAGCTATCCTGACCTTGCTGGTACAGCAGCTCACCCCACAATATCTCGCTGATATTATGGCGGACATGCCGCCGGATGACACGGTTGACATCCTGGAAGCCATACCCGAAGAACTGGCCAGCGAGATCAGCAGGCACATGGAGGAGAAAGACCGTGAAGAGGTCGAGGAACTGCTCCAATACCACCCCGAGTCTGCCGGTGGCCTGATGTCTACCGACTTCATGAGTCTGGATGAGAGCACGACGGTGGGTGAGGCAATAGCGCTCATTCAGCAGAAAAGTGAAGAGATGGAAATGGTCTTCTATCTTTACATTACGCATGCCAACGGGAAACTTGCCGGTATCATCTCTCTGCGGGAATTACTGATGAAAGCTCCTAATC
>JAHEMX010000344.1 GCA_024643445.1 Desulfobulbaceae bacterium
TAATTACGCCGCTGGCGGGTCACCGCAGATGACGTTTGTGGCCACCGACAATTACTGGATCCAGGCCGACTTTACTGAAAACAATTTGGGCAACATCAGGGCAGGAATGGCGGTGGAAATCGTATTTGACATCTATCCAGGGAAAGTGTTCAGAGGTACGATCAGGGAGATGAGTTACGGTGTTGCCGTCGACACCGCTCCATTGGGAGCATTGCCGACGATTCAGAACGCCAGGAGTTGGCTGAGGGATGCGCAGCGCTTTCCTGTTTTAATCGATTTCTCTCTACCCGGAGATGTCAAAGGTGATGTGCTGAAGGTCGGTTCCCAGGTGACCGTTGTCGTTTACACGGGTGATTACTGGCTCTTCAATAAGATAGCTCGGTTGGTTATCCGGTTGTCTTCACTGCTTTCTTATATGTATTGACCAGGGAGCCTGAGGCAGAATGGAAGAGCGGACAACAGTCGACTGCAGACGAATTCTCCGCCTTGCCCTTGGCACTGCACTGGCGGTGGCTGTCTCCCAGGCGGTCAACTGGCCGATCTCTTTTGTTACGCCAATAATTGTCGGACTCCTGCTTTCTCTGCCGCTGCCGGCTCCGTCGTTAAAAATTGCGGTCATCTGCATGGGAAGCCTGGCCGGTACACTCATTTGCAGCTTCGTGCTGCTGCCTTACCTCTATTATGCACGCCTGGCAGGTATTCTGCTTATCAGCCTCGCCCTGTTCGGCAGTTTCCTGGTGACCGCAACGGGTGGTCCCGCCTTGATCGGAACGCTCCTGACTCTTGCCTTGACCCTGCTCACCACGATCGGCAGCGTCAGCATTGACGCTTATATCAACCTGTCAAAAGGGCTCATCTGGAGTGTCTGGATGGGGATTGTCTTTGTCTGGATTGCCCATGCTCTGCTGCCCGAGCACCTGCCACCGCCTTCTGCGGCCAGTCATGAAAAGTCGAAGCCGGCACAAGCAGAGCGTAACGAGGCAATGAGAAGTGCCTTTCGTTCTGTCGCTATCGTTTTCCCGGTTATGCTGCTTTTTCTTTTCCTTAGTACGAGCAGCGCCTACACCGTGATCATGATCAAGATTGCAACCATGGGGCAGCAGGCAACTTCAAGCAAAAGTAGAGCATTAGGCCGAGAACTTCTCGCCTCGACTTTCTGGGGGGGGGGAGGGGCAATCGCCGCCTGGCTCGCGATCAGAGCCTTCCCTTCCCTTGCGCTCTACAGCCTTCTTGTCGCCCTTGCTGCACTTATTTACGGCCGGGGCATCTTCAGAGCAGGAGGTATGCATCCCAAAGCGGCCATGTGGCAATATGCTTTTCTTACCATGATAACCATACTCGGGCCAACTGTCGGCTCGATGGCATCCGGCCAGAGCGCCTCGGACAAATTCTGGGTACGGCTTGTCTATTTTGCTATAATCGCGGTTTATGGCTGGCTGGCCGTCACCGTGTTCGACGGCTTTTGGAAAGGCCGAACAGCGGATCTTACAAGCCAAAATAGCGAACCAATAGAGGGTACCTTGCAAAATCAGGATTTTGGTTCAAAAACAAGGCGCGTGTGAAAATTTTGACGCAGGCATATATTTGATATTCCGAGTATAAAATATTCACACGCAACGCAGAGTTGGGGCCAAAAGACAATTTTTCAAGGTGGCCTCAAGAGTTGAATAATAGTTGAAGTAAACCGCATCCTCAGATAAAGCATCGGCTCATTTCCCTTCTCGTTCAACTGACGAAGAATAACTATAGTCAATAAAGGCTACCAGACAACAACCGCACTATTAGTTTTCGCTTAAGATTAAAAAATAACGAGAAACAACCGAAAATTACAACAGGCGCCCCTGGAGAATTCCAAGTAGGGCAGACAAGTACTCCGGGTCAAACCATTTAGGCCGATCGCGAGGCCGATCAGCCGCCTGTCCTCAGCACATAGCCCCTGCCACGTACAGTATGTATCAGTTTCTGCTCGAAATCACGATCTATATTGTTGCGCAGCCGGCAGACGAGGACATCGACAATGTTGGTCTGGGGATCAAACGAGTAGTCATACACATGCTCGAGAATCGACGTTTTTGATACGATAACTTCCTGGTTCTGCATCAGATACTTGAGCAGCGCATACTCTTTTGCCGGCAGTTCTATTTTCTGTTCACCCCGATAGACTTCCTGGCTCAGGATATCCATACTCAGGTCATGATAGCTCAGTGTCGTCGGCTCAGCCCGCTTCCTATCCCGCCTGATCAGTGCCTGCACGCGGGCCAGGAGTTCGCTGAAGGAAAACGGCTTGACCATATAATCATCGCCGCCGAGCTGCAGTCCCTTGATGCGGTCATCCACCGACTGCTTGGCGCTGAGTATGAGTATCGGGGTGTGGATGTTCTGCGAGCGCAATTGTTCAATCAATTGCAGTCCGTCCAGTTCGGGCAGCATGATATCGACCACCGCCGCATCGTACTCTCCGGCCCGTGCCGATTCAAGCCCGGACCGCCCGTCCTGGCAGACATCTACGGAATACCCGGCCTCGCGCATGCCCTTTTCTATCAGTGAGGCAATTTTTTTATTATCTTCAACAATCAGCAGTTTCATCTTATCACCGGGAAGTTCAACGATGCAGATACGCTACAGGCGAATCGCAGAACAATGCCTGCCCGTTATGCCGTTTGCGGTTCGGCAGGCCCTGCGGTAACTGAAATAGTCATCCGAACAGCTGGTACAAACCTGCGCTATGTCAATCTGCTCACGTTTCAGTCCAGCCTGGACCAGTTGTTGCGTTGAGATTTTCCAGAAATCAAAGTAGGCCGGTTGTACCTGATAGCCGTGCAACGCCTCCGGCAGTTCTTTTTCAAAATGAATAAATTCCGCACAACAGGGACCGAGTGACGGTCCGATGAAGGCCTTAATAGCTGAGGGGCTTGATCGATACTGCTGGTGCATTAGGTTGACAGTCCTGGCGATAATGTTGCTGACGCTTCCCCTCCAGCCGCAATGTATTGCAGCTATAACCTGCCGATGCGTATCATGGAGCAGCACCGCCTGGCAGTCAGCCTGCTGGATCAGCAGAATGGTATTCATCTCCGCTGTAACCAGCGCATCAAAACCATCAACCTCCCTGTCCTGCTGATCATCACCATGCACCGGGTAGACGCGGTCGCCATGCACCTGCCGGGCGCTGATCAGCCGTCCACCACCCATCCGCTCTTTCACCCTGCGGCGGTTTTCTTCAACACTGCCGGGATCGTCTCCGACACTGTGTCCGACATTGAGACTGGAAAAAATACCCCGGCTCACGCCGCCGTTTCGATTGAAAAAGTGATGGCTGCTCATGCAATAGATACGCTATCAGGCTTTTATATCAGCAGGATACCATCCCCAGCATCAGTGCGGGTGATGACTGCCTTGCTTACGATCATGGTTAAAACAGGAGCGGGGAAAATTCAATAAAAAAGGGATGCACCCGACAGAGCGGGTGCATCCCTTTTTTTTCTTGCCGCAAAAAAACTAAATCCTAGAAGTATGCCTCGAAGGTCAGATAAACCTGGTCAGCCTTCTCCACCGGATCCATGCCCATCATCTGCAGGGACATAAGATCATTGGCATTACTCAAGTCATAAGGTGCCATGTTCCAGTCACCGGAACCCGAGTAGTCGTAGTCATAATGCTGATATCCCAGGCGGATAAAGGCACGGCCGTACTTGGACATGGCCTCGCCGGAGGGAATATCATAGATGGTATAGATCTCGAATACCTGTCCGCGGGTTGCCAGTTTTGACATATAGATGTCATCGGCACCCGGTGTGAATGCTACCCAGTATTCCGAGCCATAGTTGTATTCAGCGCCAATCTTCAGGCCGATTTCGTCGAAATCGTAGCGGAGCCCGGCATACAGGGCATAACCGTTCTGGTTATCGGTATTAGGCCCGGTGAGTCCCATCATCATCGCCGGATAATCATTGAACATGCCGTTACCATTCGGCTGGGTCTGCGACCATCCGCCGGAGACAAAGTAGCGCCAGTTGGAAATCTGGTCCTGATAGACGATGTCATTATGCATCAGGTTGCCGACATTGACCCGATCCCCCATGCCGCTCATATCACCAAAGGCAGAGTTGATAATCGGATCCTGGAAGTTCGGGTAGTTGAAGGCATTGAACACCATGAACGACTGCAGGTTGATCAGGCGGGTGTCCTTGTGTGCGATATCCCAGTTGAAGCCGGCGAAATCGGTATCCGCGAGACGGCCGACATCGTCGTTTTGCAATCCCGCCTCAAAACCGCGTCCGAAACAGAAACGGAATTTTCCCGAGCCAAGCGCATCGTTGCTCCAGTTATAACCATAGCCCAGGGTCAAACCATCAAAGGGGTAGTTGAAGAAGGCCACCGGTGTCGCCAGCCTCTCATCCGTTCCCATCCTGACCTGTGACGGAGGACCATCGGTGGTCGGCCTGCGGCCGATTGAAAACCAGACCGGTGCGCCCCCGATGTTGTTCCAGTTCACATAGGCCTGATCAACGTAAACCGCACTGTCCCCTGTCGGCGTCCTGGTCACATTGCCGTCAAATACCGGCCACATGGCTCCTGAGTCATCCGTGAAAGCAGACTGCATACCCCAGGTTTTGTACATTGCCAGGCGCCCCTTGAACTCGACGTTTTCCGTGGCATTGACCCGCATGTTCAAACGCAGACGGTTGGTGAGCAGACTGTCGTTTTTCAGCGTCCTGCCAAACACCGTATCGGCGTTGTAGTAATCATAACGTGCGCGGAAATCGCCGAAGAATTTGAATCGAGCCGCAAGGT
>JAHEMX010000345.1 GCA_024643445.1 Desulfobulbaceae bacterium
TGTTTTTCTTGATAATCATTATCGATCGGGCGTCAACGGGGGCGGCGAAAGAAAACCGGTGTAATAAGGGGAAAAGGACCTATGGTATAAGATTGTACCGGGGATGCAAACCAGCTTGATATAACATGCATTGTGAAAAGAAAGGATACCATGCGTTTCGGCCTCTGCTGCCTGTTTAAGAACGAGGCGATTGCCTTCCGGACCACCACTGCCAAGGCGCTCTGCTCACTGCCGCGCAGCCGGCAGCTGGAAAAGCTGTCCGGGATCTGCCACAGCAACGCCCAGAGCCTGGTGCGGGCTGTGCAAACCGTCCATAGCCTTGGTATCGGCGCTTTTCGCATCATGTCTCCGCTGTTTCCCCGGATAACCCATCCTGATGTGGGTTATGGGCTTGACGACCTTCCCGACGGCGAGTCAATTGACAGCCTGCTTGTCGCGACACGATCTTTTGCCCGTCACCATGACATACGTCTCAGCTTTCATCCCGACCAGTTTGTTGTCCTTTCCTCGCCCCGCCCCGATGTCGTTGCCAATTCCATCCGGGAGCTGGCCTACCAGGCCTGGCTGGCGGAGGCGGTTGGGGCAGATGTCATCAATCTGCATGCCGGCGGGGTCTATGGCGACAAATTGTCGGCCCTGCAGCGATTCTGCCAGGTTTTTGCCGATCTGCCGGAAATTGTCCGCAGCCGTCTGACGCTGGAAAATGACGATGTAAGCTATACCGTATCCGACCTCCTGCCGGTGTGTGAAAGACTCGCTATTCCGCTGGTGTATGATGTTCATCACCACCGCTGCAAACCGGACGGCCTGTCCGTCGAGGAAGCGACACGGCTGGCCGGGGCAACCTGGCAGCGGTTGGGAAGGGAGCAATATTGCCACCTGTCGTCGCCGAAGGCGGGTTGGGAGGGGGGTGATCCCCGGCCGCATGCCGATTATATAGACCCGGAGGATATGCCGGCCTGCTGGCGGGAACGGGCCATGACCGTCGATATCGAAGCGAAGGCCAAAGAGCTGGCGGTGCTGCGGTTGATGAACTGTTTTTCCGGTGGAGAGTAGGTAATGGTAAACCTTCTAGGAAGAATCATGCTGATGGGCATTATAAGCAGCATCCTGTTCGCCTGCTCCGGGGAACGGCCCGGCAATCTCGGAGTACGCGGCGGCCAATTGAAGCCGTGTCCCGATTCCCCAAACTGTGTGTCAAGTCAGGCGGCGGACGAATCTCATCACATCGAACCTCTTGCGTTCAGCGGGGAGCCGGCCCAGGCCTTTGCCCGCCTGAAGCAGACCCTTGTCCGTCGGGGGGATACCGCCGTAATCGAAGAGCGTCCCGCTTACCTCCGCGTCGAGTTCCACACCACCCTGTTCGTCGACGACGGGGAATTCCTGCTGGACAGTGCGCAGCGGTTGATCCAGGTTCGCTCCGCTTCCCGGCTCGGCTACTCGGATCTGGGGAAAAACCGCAGCCGGCTGGAAAAAATCCGGCGTCAGTTTTCTGAAAACGTGAATAAACGGTAGCTGCAAAAAGCTACTGCTGCCAGCTGCGGCGGCACCGGCTATCGCTCTGCATTGGCCGGGGGTTCAGACTGCGCAGTTGCCCCGGGTGAGCTAGCGCGATGAACCGAGGATCTTGTTCGGGACAGGGCCCTCTATTCATTTTTGGAAGTGTCGCCTTCCCGGTCCGGTTCGGCGGGAGGCGTCTGCTCCTCGACGATTTTCCGCTCCAGGACAACCTGGAGAATATGGTGCTGCTCCATCGATTCCACGGTGATCTTGCATCCGGAAACTTCAATGGTGTCGCCTACTTCAGGCACCCGGTCAAGCTCCTTGTAGATGAGCCCGGCCAGTGTTTTATACTCGCCGCTGGGAAAAGAAATCTTGATCGTCTTCTCGAGATCCTCCAGGTAGATGCTCGGATCGATCATAATTTTTTCTTCCTTGTCCCATGTTTCTATAAGCTTGGGAGCTGTCGAAAATTCATCTTCATATTCACCCACGACTTCCTCGAGGATGTCTTCCAGCGTAACGATGCCGGCGGTACCGCCAAACTCATCGATAACGATGGCCATCTGCTGCCGGTGGCTTTTGAAGTCTGCGAGCAGGGATCTGAGAGATTTTGTTTCCGGCACCACATAAGGAGGCAGCATGATTTCGCTGATCGGAACTTCAAGGCTCTGGGCCATCTCCATCGTGCCGACCTTCTTCAACACCTCTTTAATGGAAAGCACGCCGACGATATTGTCGATCTGCGTATCATAGACCGGATAACGATGATGTCTTTCATGCTGGAAAAGCTCAAGAAATTCATTTATCGCCATGTCCTTTGGCAGGCTGACCATTTTTGTGCGCGGAACCATGATTTCACTGGCAGTGTGTTCCTCAAGGTCGAAAACGGCCTTTATCATCGCCGTTTCCTCCGGTTCCAGGATCCCCTCGGATTCACTGGCGACAAGGATCGAGCGCAGTTCATCTTCCGATATCGACAGATGCCCGCTGATCGGGCTGGCCAGATCCTTTTGTCCCAGCAGCCGCAAGAGCCCGTTCGAAGCGTAGTTCAGCAGCCAGATGACCGAGGAGAACATCCGGTAGAGGCCGTTGATTATTCCCGCTACCGCCAGACTGGTTCTGACCGGCTTATGAAAGGCATAGACTTTCGGGGCCAGTTCTCCCCCGACGATATGCAACATCGAGATAAAAATGAAGGCGATTATCTGCACGGAAACCTTGGCGACATAATGGGCGCTGGGAATAGGCACAACAGTTGACAACTGCACGACAACAAAATCAATAAACGGATCGAGCAAGGTGGTTATCGTGCTGATGCCGATAGCTCCGAGCGCGAGCGACATCAGGGTGATCCCTATCTGGGTAACCGTGTAGAAACGCTCCGGTTCCGCGTGGAGCAGCTTCACGACCAGTGCCGATTTGTCTCCATGTTCGGCCAGATGTTGAATGCGACTGCGCCGCGCCGACGTGAGCGCAATTTCGGACCCCACGAAAAAAGCGTTGCCGATAATGAGAAGGAAGATCCCAACGAGCTTGATTAAAATAAGAAAATCCATCTATGTCTCCTCTTTGCCCGATGAAACCAGATGCTTTCGCAACAATCGAAACAGCTTTTTGTTCACGGGACCGGGTAAGACGGTGTCCGGCATAACCATGTACCAAGACGTCACGGAGCCCTCCGGAATAAAAACGAATCCTGACCACCTGCCCGATTGCAGGAGACCGGTCGTTTTATTGGTGTTCGACAGTTCATCTTCAAGAATGTAAGGCCAGGTCTGCACGAGAGGTATGTACTGTTTTCAGGTGCCGGATCCTCAATAGCCGCATTGCCTGTAACCAAGGTAACAATTCCATGATAACTTTGCCATTCTTTCGTAATTTTGTACTTCCCGCATTACCCCGGTATATCAATTTTTCCGTATTCGGTTTAATCATTGTGGTTAAGTCATACTCTCAAGTGTCGGGGCCTGCAGGGAGGTAAATCCCGATCTTGATACGTATAGCGACAAAATTAATCTTTTAGCAAAATCCGGTCAAGCGGACGGTTATGTTGTCAGCTCTCTGGCGCCGACGCCGGCTGAAAGCAACATGTATCAGACCAGGAAGTATCATTTTTCCCACAGGAGATTCGTAATGAGCTCTCGATCGCAACTGCACACCTACCCGTCCTCCGGTGAAGGCCTCGCCGCGGCAAACAAAAAAGTAGATTCCCGCCAGACAGCCTCGCCAAGCTACCGTCTTTCATACGCTGATACTGACTTCCTGACCAGGGAGGAGCTCCGTCCGGTGCGACTGCAGCTCGAGCTGCTGAAACCTGAAATCCTGCAGCAGGAAAACGGAGTCGAGGCAACGGTCGTGGTCTTTGGCGGCAGCAGGATCCCCGAAGAGGCGGAAGCGTTGAAACGGCTGCACCAGGCGGAAAAAGCCGCCGCGGAAGCACCCGGGGACCCGGACGCGCAGCAGCAGGTGGCGATAGCCGGACGCATTCTCGCCAAAAGCCACTATTACCGGGAGGCCAGAAGACTTGGCTCCCTGATTTCAGAAATCTGTCATGCCCGGTCGGACTGCAACCTGGTGGTAATCACCGGCGGCGGGCCCGGTATCATGGAGGCGGCTAACCGCGGGGCGTACGATGTCGGCGCCAAATCGGTGGGACTCAATATCGTGCTGCCTCACGAACAGGCGCCGAACCAGTACATCAGTCCGGAACTCTGCTTCCAGTTTCATTATTTTTCCATCCGCAAGATGCATTTTCTGATGCGCGCCCAGGCCCTTGTCGCCTTTCCCGGAGGCTTTGGCACCCTGGACGAACTGTTCGAAACGCTGACCCTGATCCAGACAAAAAAGATCAAGCCGCTGCCGGTGATTCTTTTCGGAAAGAGTTTCTGGAGGAAACTGATCAATTTTGATTTTCTCGTCGACGAGGGTTTGATTTCCCGAAAGGATGTCGATATTTTTCAATTTGTTGAAACGGCGGATGAGGCGGCAGAAATCATCCGGGCTTTTTTCAATTCGCGATCCGCCGGCTGACCAGCTGTTTTCATTGCCGTGAAATCAGGAGTAAAAAAGGTTATAGTGGGCGACGGATTGGAAAAGAGGCAAAACATCAACAGGCCAACGGTAGCGGCACACCCCGCCCACTGACCCAACAGGGTATCCACGGCAATGGAAAACACGTCGCTGATTTCCCGGATGACCATGCACCTGCTCCGCTCGCCGGCGCGCATGTCGATCCTGGGATTCGCGCTGCTGATTGGTGCGGGAACCGCGATTCTCATGCTGCCGCC
>JAHEMX010000346.1 GCA_024643445.1 Desulfobulbaceae bacterium
CCTGTCAGAACCGGTAGTGCGTCTCTGCCATGAATGGTCTGAATCGCCTGGAGCGCATCACGGGTGAAACGTGCGGCATTGTATTCATCATCGGGGTCCACGATGTCAATAAGGTGATGCACCACAGCCGAGCGCTCTTCCAGCGTCGCCTTGGCGGTACCGATATCCATATAACGATAGACCTGCATCGAATCGACGCTGACAATTTCTCCATTGAAGAGACGGCAGAGTTTCAGCGACAGATCCGTTTTTCCGACAGCTGTGGGGCCGACCAGAACCAGTACCGGTTTGCTGATCTGTACAGGTGTGGTGTTATCAGTCAAAATGCAGATATTTTGTCAATTGTTCTTTTCTTTTCATGCCGATGCCGGCGACACGCATGAGATCATCAGTCGTCCGGAATTTTCCATGTTCATCTCTTTCACGTATGATACGGCTGGCAAGTTCCGGACCGATGCCGGAAACTGTTTCGAGAAGCTGAGCATCCGCCCTGTTGACCGGGATTTTCTGGAAAAACAGAGGGGCGATATGGCCGGGAACCTTATCCAGCCGAGCAGGGAGAACTTCCGCATCCGCCACCAGTCTATCGTGAGCCGCATCCCACCGCAGATCGTTTGTTGATTTGAGGTGATCCCCTTTTTCATGCAGAAAAACGTTTCCCGCCGAAGGTAGCAGCAGAAAAAACACAGCGAGTGCGATGAAAATCAATCCTCGCACATCTCTTTCTTCTTGGGCTATCATCTTATCTCGCACCTTCACGGGTTTTTCCTTCATGTCAATTGCCGAACAAGCCTGTTATCGCGCCGGTTACAAGCAGGCCGAAAATACATGGCTTAGCACCGTGACCCCGGAAAAACAACGCTCAACAGAAGCGTGAGCCTGACTGTTTTGCATGGAGCAACCGGTTTCTCTTGCCTCCAGGATACAATAGTCAATGCTGTCTGCCAATCATGACAGACCCGTGCACAAGATTATTTCTTGTTTCGCCTTTCCTGAAGAGGTATAAAGCCTATTCACTTGCTCAAGCTTACATTGGTAACATCTGGTATGGGAAACAGCGGTTTTAATATCGTCCTGGTGGAGCCTGAGATTCCGCCAAACACCGGGTCTATTGCGCGACTGTGCGGGGCAACGAATAGTGTTCTGCACCTCGTGCAGCCACTTGGTTTTTCCCTGGATGACAAACACCTGAAACGCGCGGGTCTGGATTATTGGGAGCACGTATCCATTGTCCTCTGGCGCAACCTGGAAGAATTCCTTGTCGCACAGGATGAATCATCACTGAAATTTTTCACCACCAAAACCTCGCGGCCCTATACCGCAGGAGTCTACAAACAGGGTGATTTTCTCATATTCGGCAAGGAAACAAAGGGGTTGCCTGGTGACATCCGATCACTTTACCATGATCTCTGCTTTACCCTCCCGATGACCAACCCGCACATAAGAAGCCTGAATCTTGCAATGACCGCTGGAATTGTTTTATATGAAGCACTTCGCCAGCAACGGTAAAAAATGATTAAGAATTAGCGATACGTCCTCTATTCAGGAAATACACTCGTTCACTATAAAAGGAGAGAAGAAGAAATGAGTACCAGAATCTATAATTTCAGTCCCGGACCCGCCACCCTGCCCTACGAGGTACTTGAGCAGGTCGCCAGCGACATCGTCGATTATCACGGGGTCGGTATGGGCGTGATGGAAATGAGCCATCGCTCTAAAGAATTTATGGCAATAATGGCTAAAACCGAAGAGCTGCTTCGTGAATTAATGGAGATTCCGGATAGATACAAAGTACTTTTTCTCCAGGGAGGAGCCTCGTCCCAATTCTTTATGGTGCCGATGAATCTTCTTGGACCAGGCAAAAAAGCAACCTATCTCAATACCGGGACCTGGGCCAAAAAAGCAATTCATGAGGCAAGGTTTTTTGGGGAAGTCACGGTCGGATTTTCAAGCGAAGAACAGCACTTCAAGCGGGTTCCTGATCCGGCCGAGTACCAAGTATCACCTGGTTCCGAATACCTCTATTTTGTTTCAAATAACACTATCTTCGGCACCCAGTTTCAGTCCTTTCCCCAGACGGATACGCTGCTGGTCTGCGATATGTCTTCCGATATTCTTTCCAGGAGATTCGATGTCAGCTCCTTTGGTCTTATTTTCGCCGGTGCCCAGAAAAATCTGGGTCCTGCAGGTGTTACCATTGTCATCATCAGGGATGACCTCCTTGATCGGGCGCCCCAAAACATTCCGACCATGCTGCGCTATAAAACCCATGCAGATAAAGGTTCCATGTTCAATACCCCACCCTGCTCCGCTATCCATGTCACGGGTGAAGTGCTGAAATGGCTCAAGAAGCAGGGCGGTGTCGATGCTATTGAGCAGATCAACAGGGAAAAGGCCGCCGCACTTTACGATATGATTGATTCCACCGACTACTATCGCGGCCATGCAGAGAAAGGTTCGCGCTCGGCAATGAACATTGCCTTCAATCTGCCAACGCCGGAACTTGAAGCGAAATTCATCGCCGAAAGTGCAGCACGTGGCCTCAGCGGCTTGAAAGGGCATCGTTCCGTAGGCGGATGTCGCGCATCACTCTATAACGCTTTCCCTGCCATAGGAGTGGCTGAACTCGTTGCTTTCATGAAAGAGTTCGAAATGCATAATCCTGCCTGATCTTTCTTTATGCATTACGAGGGGATGATTATACGGCCTCCCAGCGAGGCCAATTCTATTATCCTGCAGGTCAGTGTCGGATGCTCTTACAATAAATGCAGCTTCTGCGGTGCCTACAAGGATATACCCTTTCGCCTCAAGGATGAGTCCGAAATTGATAGAGACATCGCCTTTGCCAAACGCTACTGCACCGGACAAAAGAGAGTTTTTCTTGCTGACGGCGACGCCCTTATACTGCCTCAGGCCAGCCTTGAGAACATCTTTAATAAAATAAGAGCCAACCTTCCCTGGGTAAACCGTATCTCTTTATATGCAAATGCGAGGGCCGTACGTTCTAAAACGAACGGGAATCTCCTGGTTCTTAAGAAAATCGGGCTTGACCGAATCTATTTTGGTCTTGAGAGCGGCGCTGATGAGGTCCTGGCCGCTGTGCGCAAAGGCGAGACCTCGCGTTCGCAGGAGACGGCTGCCAGACGGCTTGTCGACGCGGGCCTGTTTCTTTCAACGACGGTTCTTCTGGGCATCGCCGGCGCTGACGGATCTCTTCGTCACGCGCGATGCACGGCAGAGCTGCTGAACCGGATTGAACCGGACCAGATCGCCGCGCTGAGCGTTATTCCGCTTGCAAATACAGACCTGGGACGTATGGTGAACGAAGGTTGTTTTGCCATACCAAGTGCCGAAACCATCACCAGAGAGCTCAGGGAACTTATCTCATGTATCACCATTGACCGGGTGCAGTTCATGGCAAACCATGCGTCAAATTACCTGCCCCTTTCCGGTCGACTGCAAAAAGATAAACAGAAAATGATCGACATTATTGACGCAGCGGTTGCAGGAGCGTTGGCTTTTGTACCAGAATCTCAACGTGCCCTATGAAAACGGTGCAGAAAACAGACCTTAAAAATCTCGATCAGCAGGGCCTTGTCTTGTTTGCTGAATCTCTCGGGCAATCTGCTTTCCGGGGAAAACAGATCATGGCCTGGCTCTATCGTCCCGGAATAACGGATTTTTCAGAAATGACGGATCTGGCAAAACCATTCCGGGAAATCCTGGCCGAGCATGCTTGTATATCGAATTTTGGCGCGCCGATAATCCAAGCCTCCGAAGACGGTGCCGTCAAATTCGCCTTCCGCCTTCAGGACGGACTGTTTGTCGAGTCGGTCCTCATCCCTGAAGAGGACCGCAACACCCTGTGTATATCGTCCCAGGTTGGCTGCGCCATGGCGTGTACCTTCTGTCAGACCGGTACGATGGGGTTGACAAGGAACCTTACTGCAGCCGAGATCGTAAACCAGGTCTGCGGCGTCCGGGATTATCTGCTCGGACAACCAGCAGACAGGCGCGCGGGGCCCGGAACGGTAACCAATATCGTGTTCATGGGTATGGGTGAGCCCCTGAATAATTTTGAGAATCTTCTCACCTCGCTGGCGATTCTCACCGATCAGAAGGGACTGGACATGACCAGCCGAAGGGTCACGGTCTCGACCTGCGGCATTATCCCGAAAATGCACGAACTTGGGAAAAAATCAAATGTGAATCTGGCCATTTCGCTGCATGCGGTGGACAACGAAACGAGAAATAAACTGATGCCGATAAACCGGCGCTATCCTATCGAACAACTCATACAGGCCTGCCGGGATTATCCGATGCAAAAACGCAAGCGAATCATGATAGAATATCTCATGCTTGCTGGAGTGAATGATTCCGACGACCAGGCCAGAAAACTCGCGACCCTTCTGCGGGGCGTACGCTGTAAAATAAATCTGCTGCCTTTCAACAGTTGCGAGGGAATACCCTATCAGCCCTCATCAAGACAGCGTATACTTGCCTTTCAGGAGATCCTCATGGCTGCACACTACTCGGTATTTATAAGGAACAGCCGTGGCAATGATATCTCAGCAGCCTGCGGGCAGCTCGCCGGCCAGCTTACCGGAGCAGAATATGGCAGATGACCTGAAGGGCTCGCATGGACTACATTTTATCAAGCAGAGTTCACTCTCCCGTCCAACCATCAGGAACATGGTCCGGTTTTCGAGCGCCCCCGGCCCCCCGGTAAATAAATATCCAACAGCGGCCAGATTTGCACTCCCGCGC
>JAHEMX010000347.1 GCA_024643445.1 Desulfobulbaceae bacterium
GCAAAAACCATCCGCTACGTGGTGATGGATATGAGCCTCGTTCAGGGCATAGATTCCTCCGCGATAAAGAGTTTCGAGAAGTTGCTCCAGCATCTTGGCAGGAAATCTGTCACCCTCTCCCTGGTCAATCTGTTGCCGCAGTCTTCGCAGCTTTTTGCAGCGACTGGATTAACGGGCGAAAAATACCAATTGCTGCGATTTTTCCATAACATGAATGATACCCTGGAATGGAGTGAAGACCACATTCTCTCCTCAGAACAGCAGAGAATGCAACAATCACAGCTAGAAGGGAGCCATCCCGGTGCCGACCTGCTGCACGCCGTATATGAGGACATGATGGCCGCACTTGATGCCCAGATTCTCTTCGAGACCGTTGTTGAGAAAACAAAGAAATACTCGGATAAACTGAATGTCAGCGAGGGTGATATACTCTATAAGCAAGGTGAGGTGAACGATGATCTGTTTTTTATTTCCCGTGGACAGATCGTTTTACTGGAAGCAGAAGGAGAGGGACAGCAAAGAAGAATAAGGACGCTCGGCCCCTGGTCGATAATCGGTGAACTCGGTGCATTTATGGGCTACCATGCACCGCACGATGCCGTCGTGGTTAAAAGTGGTGTTGTCTACAAGCTCTCCGCGGCATCCCGCCGGATCATTGAAAAAGAAGATCAGGCCCTGACCGGTGACCTGCACAAACTGATCATCCAGGTACTTGGCGGGCAGCTGCTGAAAACCTACCGGGTTACAGCGGCCTGAGGACACAATCAAGAGAGAACCTGTTCTGCTGTTTCCAAGGCCAGCTATCCTGAACAACACAGAAGTATGAGGAGAAACCGTGATTATTCCCGATGAAATCCAGGCCCGTGATGATTACAAAGCCTGCGCATCTTTTCATGGTCATACCTGTATGGGTCTGACACTTGGCTACCTGGCGGCAAAACTTGCCATGCAGCATCTTGAAGAGAGGCGTGCTCTCGATGAGGAGCTGGTCTGCATTGCCGAAACGGATGCCTGCTGCTGCGATGCGATACAGGTCCTGACCGGCTGCACCTTCGGCAAAGGCAACCTGATCTATCATGATATCGGGAAAATGGCCTTCACCTTCACCAGCCGTTCCAGCGGCATCGGCGTGCGCCTGGCAATGCGGCCGAACGTTATGAATGTTCCGGAAAAAGAGAAGCTGCTCGCTGAAAAGATTCGGGCCCTGGAAGCAACTACCCAGGAAATTTCAGAATACGAAGAGCTCCACCAGAACCGCAGCAGATCCTTGTTTGATCAGGGTCCGGCGGCCTTCTTCAGCCTTCAGGAAATCAGCCTGAAAATGCCTGCTAAGGCAAGAATCGCCCCTTCAATCCTTTGTGATGGTTGCAGCGAACCGGTGATGATGACCAAACTGCAGGAGATCGATGGACAGCAATTATGCCGGACCTGCAAAGATAAAAGAAACCGGGACGAGGGAGGCGATTGAGTGATGCATATTGAAAATCTGAAGAAGATTGAACTGAGCCTCCATTTCGAGGCTCAACCGGAAGGTGCAGATATCTGCCAACTCTCATTCATCTATGGCCTCTCGAGGAGTGGCCTGTGCCCTTTTGAAGAAGCGCTTCATCAGAAAAAGATGGGAGAATCCTTGCTGTTGGTTATCCCCAGAAACGGGCTGCCTGAGTTCTTCGGCCATCTCTATCCCGAGCTATGCGGCAAACTTAAACTGCCTGGTGATGCTGCCGATCTTGTGTTGAACGTGAGCGTGAAGGCAATTGAGACACCCGAGGACAGGGAAATCGTTCAAGCCATGGCTCAAAGCGTCGGCCACGGTTGCGGGGGAAGCTGCGATTGCGGGTGCAGTTAGCAGGCAGCACTACAGGGTTACATGCAAGGCGCGGGTTGCCGGAAACCTGAGCCGACAACCCGCTAGGCAAGAAGAATTAGGGAGCCAGCATCTCTCCAACCGCTTTTCCGTACTGCTGGCAGGCCTTCGGCCCTTCAGCCGATTGCACCATGTCCTCGGTAAGATTGAGCGGCCCGAGACTCGTCATGTCCATTTTAAATACATGCTGCATGGTGTCGTAAATCATTACTGCCGATTCACCGCTATGGGTGTGGGAGCCAAAGGCACCGCCGATCTTGCCGACCAGGTTGGCCCGTTCGGCCAGAAACAGGAATTGTTTCATGTTATTCGTCATATCCTTGTGATACGTCGGACAGCCAAAAACATAGCCATCAAAACCGATAACCTCCGACTCGTTATTGATTTTTGAAATACTATGCAACTCCACCTTGCAACCTGACATACGCAGTCCTTCAGCGATATATTGAGCCATTTTCTCCGTCTTCCCGGTCCTGCTGAAATAAGCAATCAGTACACTTTTCATGTTCACTCCTCAAGGTCTTAAAAGAAATGGTGAGACTACACCGGTGCTTCTCCGGATCCATCCTGCTGCCGATTACCCTATCCTGTTTCTGCATCCGGCTCAATCATTTTCACCAGTGCTGTTTCCATCCGGTTTAGGAATCTTTCACGTTTTCCTCCAACTCCTTTCGCAGCCGATAGGCCAGGCTGGAACGGTTCAACTCGACACTGTCATAGGTGACCAGCTCTCCCTTCTTTATTGATTTCAGCACCTTGGCCTTACCAGACAGCCCGAGGGGCAAGCCGTTCTGCGCGACACTGGTCTGGGCCGTCAAAAGCTTGCCAAAGACGGTATAGCCGCCTTCCCCGTCAAGCAGGTCGCCGGGCTTGAGATCTTTCTTGGCGTACGCTGCAACGTCGGCCAGAAACTCCTTTGAGCTGCCGGTTGGTTCACCGCGCAGGACCGCAGACGCAACACTGATTCCCAGTTCGAGCCCGATATAATGGTAGGGCCGATACAGGGCCGAGTATCTCCCGCTCTTATCGGTTTTCATGCCGTATTCCTGGAAGCAGCGCTCCACATAGGGCGTCGGCGCCCTGAAAACGACATACACCCCCCAACGCAAATCCCTGGCAATCGGCGAGCCGTCACGATTCTCGCTGGCAATGACCTCGACGGTTCCCGAATGTTCCAGAATACCGCCGTCACTTTTCGGTTTCAACACGTCGGCCAGGTCATTAATATCGACCGGCGGGAACTGGAGCCCGAATTTTTGCGGAATAAGCCCCGAGTGATTGGAAACCGCACACATCTCGATCGCCGACTTACTGCCATCGAGAAACGAGTTGAACATCTGAGCGTTATAATCGCCACTGGCCACCCGTTCTTCACTGAAGCCATAATAACCCCAGACCGTTTCAGGAGTCGAATAGTGAAATTCAGGCTGGTACCTGGTACCTTTTCCGGTGCAGACAACCTGAAAACCGACCGTTTTTGCCCAATCCAGCTGCTCGGCAATGAGCGCCGGCTGATCACCATAGGCCATGGTATAAACAACCCCTTTCTTCCGGGCCATTTCAGACAATTTTGCTCCGAGCAGGCAATCCGCTTCAACGTTCACCATGACCACATGTTTACCGCTTTCTATCGCCGCAGCGGCGTGGTGAGTGCCCACTTCAGGGTTACCGGTAAGGTCAATTATGACATCGCATCCGGACCCGATCAGGGCGGCAGAATCACCGGTGACGGCAACCCTGCCCGCACGGGCCGCATCGTTGATACCTCCGGCAGTATCGGTGAAAAGAGCAATGCCATCCGCCCAGCCGGTTCGTTTGAGTGCGCTAACGGCTTTTTGCGGATCAAGCTCGGCTATGCCCGCAACCTGCATCCCCGGGGTAAGCCGGGACTGGGAGAGGAACATCGAGCTGAATTTGCCGGCACCGATAACACCCACTTTAATCGGATTGTTTTCCTGCTCCCTTTTCTGGAGCATGTCATAGAAATTCATGTTCTTCCCCCCTCTTCAGTGAAAGATTCGTTGAACGATTTTGCAACCAGGTCACTTTTTTCATTTCCTCATGTATCAGCCGTCACAAGATTGCTCCGTGCCCCGAGGAAAGATTATTTATCTGTAATGACAGACAATTAATCCATATCTGATCTATAAACACCGATTGCTCCAAAAAATCCAAGGATATCTGGGAACATGAGGTGGACAGGCGGTGTCGCCAATTCAGAGAGAAGCGGCGTTATAGGTGTCGCAGCTCTCGACATCACCCGATTGCAGACCTTTTTTAAACCAGCGGACCCGCTGCTCGGAACTGCCATGGGTAAACGAGTCGGGAGTGATATAGCCGCGGGCCTGCTGCTGCAGTCGATCATCGCCAATCATGCTGGCGGCATTGAGCGCCTCCTTGACATCTCCGGCCTCAAGGATCTGTCGCGCACGATCGGCATGATTGGCCCAGATCCCTGAGAGGCAGTCGGCCTGCAGTTCGAGCCGGACGGAGAGCCGGTTAAATTCAGTCTCGGACAGCCGGCTGCGCAGTTTATCTACCTTGCCGCTGATACCAAGCAAATTCTGTACATGATGTCCGACTTCGTGGGCGATCACGTAAGCCTGGGCAAAGTCCCCGGGAGCTCCCATTTTATCCTTGAGATCCCGGTAAAAACCCAGGTCGATATAGACCTTCTGATCCGCGGGACAGTAGAAGGGTCCCATGGCGGCCTGGGCGAACCCGCAGGCGGAGCTTACCGCAGAGGTGAACAGCACAAGCCTGGGCTGACGGTAGGTACCTCCGGAGCGAGCAAAGATATCGGTCCAGGTGTCCTCCGTATCCGCCAGGACCACCGAAACAAAGTCCGCCAACTCGTTCTCTGCGGCAGTGGGAACATACCCGGTTTGCCGGGCCGA
>JAHEMX010000348.1 GCA_024643445.1 Desulfobulbaceae bacterium
TAATTTCGACACTCCCAACTACTTAAATCATTTTGGTGTGGATATCAAACAAGACGTTCGAATAAAACTCGAATCAGAACAGCCGAAAGACATTGTCCTGTCAGAAGAGCTTGCGCTTCGGCTCGCACTGCCGCCGCCGGCCGAACAGGTTGGCGATGTCCCGTTTTATTTCATCTACCGCGACAACCATCTCCAGCTCTTCAGCCAGGAAGCTGGTAAGATTCGTGGTCCTCTTTCCGTCGATTTTCTCTCAGGTCCAGTCTTTTACCGCTACCTGAAAGACCGGCGCATCAGTCAGCCGCTGGCCAGGGCTGCGGGCCTGAAGAAAGGCATAAGGCCAACGATTTGCGATGTTACCGCAGGCTTGGGAGCCGACAGTTTTGTACTTGCCAGTTTAGGCTGCCAGGTAACCATGCTGGAACGTTCCCCCCTCGTCTGGGCGCTGCTCGATGACGGAATCAGGCGTGCTTTGCAGCATCAGCGCATTGGACAGATACTCCGTGAGCGTATCTCTTTGCATTTACACGAGGGTGTTTCATTTTTGCGCTCTTCACCGCAAGCCTATGACACGATTTACCTGGATCCGATGTATCCGGAGCAAAAAAAATCGGCCCTGAACAAGCAGGCAATGAGGTTGCTCAGGAATCTGGTCGGTGATGATAAAGACAGCGCTCTCCTTTTACAGGCGGCCAGAAGCCATGCGCTTAAACGGGTAGTCGTGAAAAGGCCGGCCGCGGCACCGTTTCTCGAAAAACCTTCTTTTTCTGTCGCTGGCAAGAGCTGTCGGTTCGATGTTTTCCTGACAGCTCATTTGTGATATTTCGTACCGGCCTTTATGCAGAAGGCCCGATATAACTGCTCGAGCAATATCAGGCGAGACATATCGTGGGTAAAGGTCATCTTCGAAAGTGAAAGCACGAGATCTGCCGCCGCAAGCTGTTCCGGGTCAAGACCCAGATGACCGCCGATGACAAAGCTCATATGCTTGATTCCCTGCTGCTCAAGCGTTGAAATCAGCTCGGCAAGTTTTTCCGATTCGTATTGGTTTCCCGAACTATCGAGAGCACAACGGAATGAACCGGAAGTGAGGTGATCATCCACCAGCCTGCTTTCAGATCTTTTGATTTCAGGATCGGTCTGTTTTTTCTGCGTCCTCGTCTTAATATACTTGAGATCTACCGGGGTATACCGTTGCAAACGCTTCGCGTAATCCTGTATTCCCCTGTCCAGATAATCCTCTTTGGTTTTGCCCAGCAGGATCAGCTCAATCTTCATGTTCCCCTTTCATCGCCCTGTATGTCGTCAGATTTCAGAATCTTCTTCTTTCTTTTTATCCAGATAAGCCTGCAACAACCGGCGGAACGAGTCATATGACACTGTTTTATTGATACCCGGGCATGATGCACTGATTGCGGTAAAACTTGCAGGATCATGGAGCAAAGCCGGAACCAGCGGCCACTGTGCGCAGCGCCATGGCCGCCCGGTGTAGACCGTGCAGCCTTCGTCGTAGAAGATGCAGTGGCCATGCACCGTTTTCATCTGAACGGTCGAATTGGTAATCATCCAGTATTTTTTGCTGACCTCGCTCCTCTCCATCCTTAAAGCCGAGATCATCCGGTCCTGGTCACTGCTATCAAGAGATACCGTTGTTTCACCGTGGCAGCAGAAACCACACTGCGTGCAGGTGAAGATATTATCCTTGCTGCTCATCGCTCATGCCATTTTAAGAGATCAGGGGTAATAAGGGAGAAAGCGCAATGGCGGGTTGGACCGAACCGTTAGCATAGCAGCGGGAACTCAGGCATACCCGAGCATATCTCCGAACGTCGAGATATCGATACCATATTGCATGGCGGCGGTCTTCCATTTTTCGTCGTCTGGAGCTTCAAAAATGATGGAATCGTCTGCCGGCAAGGTGAGCCAGCCGTCAGCGAGCAGCTCTGTTTCAAGCTGTCCGGGCCCCCATCCGGCATATCCGAGAATAAACAGGTATTTCCGGGGTCCCCTGTCATTGGCGATATCTTCGAGAATCCTCGCCTCCCGGGATAGCGAAATTGAACCGCTCACCTCCAGTTCGTGTTCGGCCTTATAATCTGACCCATAAAGAATAAAAGCTGATTCCATTTCCACCGGTCCACCGATGTAGACAGGGGGAAGAGGCTTCTGAGGCACAGGCAGGCGCGCACTCTTCAAAATTTCTTCAAGGCTGAAGTAGGGACTCGGCTGATTTATCGCAAGTCCCATGGCTCCTTCATCGTTATGGGCGCAGATAAAAATCACCTGTTCTGCAAATCGCGGGTCCGGCATTTTCGGGGTGGAGATTAGAAATGCACCTTTAAGATTATCCAAGACCGACGTTTTTTTTCCTTCCATTTCAGCAATCCTTTTAGCGTTAGAGCTCTCTTTCTCCATCCAACCTAACAGAGTTGAATCGAGGTCGTCAACAAAGGAGAACAACCTCGGAACCATGCAGACTGAGCTATCTCTTTCTAATGTAATACTTAAATAATCTTTGGCTGTTTTTTAAATCATGACTTTTTAGCATTCATGTCCTAGTATCTGTTAAGGTGAAACTTACTTCCAATCCTTTTTCCTTTCTACTGATGAACGATCTGCTTAAAAAAATACTGGCAAACGACCATTATGATCCTTTTCAGTTTCTTGGTTTCCATCATCCCCCGGGCGAAATGGAGAAGGTCATCATCAGAACCCTGCAGCCGCACGCGAAAGAGGTCTTTTTTGTCTGCGGAGGTATTGAATACCCGATGCGGAAGGTTCATACCGAAGGACTCTTTGTCTATGAAGGCAGTGTGCATGATCTCGTATATCCTGACCTTGAACCATTTGATTATCAATACCGGATCGTGTTTCGTTCAGCAGAGGTCCATCTGATCAATGACCCCTATCGTTTTTCTCCGCTCATGGGTGAACAGGATCGTTATCTGTTCAATTTCGGAACCAACTATTCGCTTTACAACCTGCTCGGTGCTCAACTCGGCCTGCACCAGCGGGTAAAAGGCACGCTCTTCCGCGTCTGGGCACCTAATGCCCGCGCTGTCTGTGTGGTCGGAAATTTTAACGGATGGGACCGCAGGGTCCATCAAATGCGCGTGCTCGGCAGTTCGGGGATATGGGAGTTGTTCATTCCCGGCCTGGTCGAGAACGAATTGTATCGGTTCAATATTAAAACCGAGCAAAACGTTTTCCTGGAAAAATCGGATCCCTTCCAGTTCTTTGGCGAACCCCGTCCCCGCAACGCTTCTGTTATCAGGGACCTTGGCCGATACCAGTGGCAGGACCATATCTGGCAGGAAAAGAAAAAGCAGCAGAGCCCATACGACAAACCGCTTTCCATTTATGAAGTACACCCCGGCTCCTGGCGCAGAGACCCGCATGAACCTGAGCGTTTCCTTGGTTTCAGGGAACTTGCCGAACAATTGGTTCCTTACGTGAAAGAGCTGGGATTCACTCATATCGAACTTATGCCGGTTGCAGAGCATCCCCTTGACGAGTCCTGGGGATACCAGGTTACCGGCCCCTTCAGTGTAACCAGTCGTTATGGCGTTCCAGACGACTTCATGCATTTTGTTGATCAATGCCATCTGAACGATATCGGTGTTATCCTGGACTGGGTACCAGCACATTTCCCCAAGGATGCACACAGTCTCGCCCAGTTCGACGGAACCGCACTCTACGAACATGAAGACCCGCGTAAAGGCTCTCATCCTGACTGGGGAACCCTTATATATAATTACGGGCGGCGGGAAGTGAGCAATTATCTGCTCGCCAGCGCCCTCTTCTGGCTCGACAAATATCACATCGACGGTCTGCGCGTTGATGCCGTCGCCTCGATGCTCTACCTGGACTATTCCCGGAAAGATGATGAATGGCTGCCGAACTGTTATGGCGGCCGGGAAAACCTGGAAGCTATTGATTTCATCCGTCATCTGAACTCGGTAATCTATGACCGTTTTCCCAATACGCTGATGATAGCCGAAGAGTCCACAAGTTTTTACGGTGTTTCCAGACCGGCCGACCAGGGTGGACTTGGTTTTGGATTCAAATGGAACATGGGCTGGATGAATGATATGCTCAGCTACTTCTCCAAGGAGCCTCTTTTCAGGAAATATCATCATAATGCACTCACCTTTTCTTTGATGTACGCCTACTCGGAAAACTTCATTCTGCCGCTTTCACATGATGAAGTGGTACACGGGAAAAAATCATTACTTGAGAGGATGCCGGGCGACGACTGGCAGAAATTTGCCAACCTCCGCCTGCTTTTTCTCGCGATGTACCTTCATCCTGGAAAGAAATTGCTCTTCATGGGCAGCGAATTCGGTCAGCGATCCGAATGGTATTGCAAACGAAGTCTGGATTGGCATCTTCTTGAATCGGATGAAAGACACCGTAAAATGCTTGATTTTGTCCGGGACCTGAACGCCTTTTATCTGCAGGCTCCACCGTTGTGGCAGGCTGATTACACCTACAACGGTTTTTCCTGGCTTGATTTTTCAGACCAGGACAATTCCATCATATCATTTACCAGATATGGCGAAGATCCCGAAGATCACCTTGTCTGTCTGCTCAATTTCACGCCACAGACAATACAGAACTACCGGATCGGTTTACCCACCGAGAGAGCGTATCATCTCGTGTTCTCATCTGATTCTGCGCTCTATGGCGGCAGCAATGTGCCAAACAATGGTGTTTATTCGGCGATGCCGGGCCCGTCGGGGAACGCTTTGTACCACA
>JAHEMX010000349.1 GCA_024643445.1 Desulfobulbaceae bacterium
ATCTCATCGATGATGCAGCGTCCATTGAAATCAGCGCAGTTGTCTCCATTCAGGGAAAAACCGGTGTCGAAATGGAAGCGCTGACTGCCGTTTCCATTGCAGCTCTTACCATTTACGATATGTGCAAGGCGGTTGATAAGAAGATGGTGATCGGTAATATTCGATTGATGAAGAAATCTGGCGGCAAGAGTGGTAATTTTATGAGAGATGATTCATAGGAAGAAAGCCATATTTCGTCTGGTTTAATGTGAAGGAGAATGTACGGATGGAAAAAGATTTACTAGAACAATTCAGAACGCAGCTACTGGGTAAACGCGACGAAATACTGAGCGAGGCTGACAAAACCCTGGCTGACATGACCGATCAGAACAACAATGTTCCTGATCCAAATGACCGGGCTACCATAGAATCTGATCGCAGCTTTGAGTTGCGAATCAGGGATCGTGAGCGCAAGTTGCTCTCCAAAATTGATGAAGCACTCGATCGTATTGATGAAGGGGTCTATGGCATCTGTGAAGAGTGTGGCTGTGACATCAATTTAAAACGTCTTGAAGCGCGACCGGTTACCACGCTTTGTATTGATTGTAAAACGCTTCAGGAACAGAAGGAAAAATCGCAGGGCCAATAAAATCCAATGCCGGAATTACGGAAAGACCCTGTTCTTGGGCGATGGATCATCATCGCCAAGGAGCGCCGCAAAAGGCCGACCGATTTCGTTATCGAGAAACCAAAGGTGCTCGGCGGATTCTGTCCGCTTTGTCCGGGAAATGAGAATTTTACCCCCCCGGAAGTTTTAGCCTACCGCCAAAATTCACCATCGAAAAACAACGGACCCGATTGGCAGGTACGGGTCGTACCGAACAAATACCCGGCTCTTATCATAGAAGGAGACCTTGGAAAAGAGGCGGAAGGGCTTTTTGACAAGATGAACGGCATCGGGGCGCACGAGGTTATTATCGAGAGCCCCGGACACAATGACATTTTCTGGAATCTGCCTGTCGGCCATATCAGCCTGATTTTCAAGGCCTTCAGGGACAGGCTCAAGGACCTTGAACAGGATCATCGTTTCCACTACGTCATGGTCTTTAAAAATCTCGGCAAGGCGGCCGGAGCCTCGCTCGAGCATTCACACTCGCAGCTCATTGCCCTGCCGGTATTACCGCGCATGATTGTCTCGGAGCTTGAGGGTGCGAAATCGTACTTCCAATATAAGGACCGGTGTCTCTTCTGTGATATTATCCGGCAGGAAATACAGCAGGGTGTCAGAGTGGTCTGTCAGAATGAACTGTTTATAACCATTTCCCCCTTCGCGCCCCGCACACCCTTTGAAATGTGGGTGCTTCCGAAGCAGCATGCCTCTGATTATTGCGCCCAGAGTGATGCGCAGCTCACCGGCCTGGCGGAGATCATGTCTCAGAGTCTGCGCCGTCTTGATTGCTGTATTCCCAATGTGCCGTATAATTTTGTTTTGCATACCCAGCCTCTGCGTCTGGGCAACATTGAACATTTCCACTGGCATTTTGAAATTGTGCCGACCCTGACGTCTATTGCCGGCTTTGAATGGGGCTCTGGATTTTATATAAACCCGATGCCGCCGGAAGAGGCAGCCCAGTATTTGCGTGAATCTCTGGATACCTGAAGGAGGTTAGTGTGAAAAAGATACTGCTCGTAGACGATGATGAATCAATACAGCTTCTCTACCGGGAAGAATTGCAGGAGGACGGATACGCTGTCATATCTGCAATTAATGGAGACGAAGCGCTTGCTTTATTCAAACGGGAAGAACCGGACCTTGTTCTTCTGGATATCCAGATGCCCGGTCTCAATGGTATTGAGGTGCTGCGGCAGATGAAAACCATTAATGCCGAAGTTCCCGTTATTCTGAGCAGTGCCTATCATGAGTATAAGCAGGATCTGGGAACATGGGCCTCCGATGATTATGTGGTGAAATCGGCAGACAGCAAGGAGTTAAAAGCTGCCATCCGCAAGCTGATCGGTTGAAGATGGAGCACATCTGGCGAGATATTGTTTTGAACGGGCATACTCGTTACCTCATCTGGAAACCATGAAAGATATTCAAAACCAGTCGGATAACCGGAAAATAGATATCAAGAAGGTCGGCGTTAAAACCATTACCTATCCGGTAACGGTTCTCGACAAGGCGCAGAGCTCTCAGAAAACAATCGCAACCATCAATATGTATGTCAATTTGCCCCACCATTTCAAGGGCACCCATATGAGTCGTTTTATCGAGATATTAAATCGCTTTCACGGCAAGATTGACATCATGAATTTTAGAGCGATACTCGAGGAAATGAAAATGAAACTCGATGCGGAGGCCGCCCATCTGGAGATGGCCTTCCCCTTTTTCCTCAAACGTGCCGATGAAACAGCGGTATTGAAACTCAGTAAATATGAATGTGCCATGCATTGTTTTCTTCAAGAGGATGACGATCTTCGACTCGATATTGCCGTGCCAATTGCTCATCCCTTCATCTGCAACGGGGTGGAAATCCCCGGAGCAGCTTTTGGGCTGTGGGGAAAAGTGCTGGTAAGTGTCAGGTTTTCCAGGTTCATGTGGCTGGAGGATTTAATTGACATTGTTGAGTCAATCATCAGAAATGAAGGTCACCTGGACGGGGACAGGTCATTTACAGACAAACCTGTTGAATCCCTTTTGGAGAAACTTGAAACGCGTTTCAAAGAGCTCTCCGAACTAAAATGGTATTCGATTACGGTGGAGAATATCTCCCAGGGATACGCTCTTTTTGCTACCACCGGCAGTTCAGCCCCACTTTCAGGGACGCCTTATTATTGCTAAACAATTCAAACATCAGGGAACGCATGAACGATCTACTATTTGAGATAGGCACCGAGGAATTGCCGGCCGGATTTCAGGTGCCCGCAGCAGATCAGCTAAAATCACTGTTTGCCGGGAAAGCGGAAAGACTGAACCTCTCCTTTTCCACCATGCAGACCTTTAGTACACCCCGGCGACTTGCTTTGATCGTCAAGGATTTGAACGATAGTCAGGAGGACAGCACCGAGATTCTGCTAGGCCCTTCCAGGCAGGCGGCCTTTGATAAAGCGGGGAATCCGACCAGGGCCGCCGAAGGTTTTGCCAGATCGAAAGGAGCGCGTGTCGAAGATCTGGAGATGGTTCAGACACCAAAAGGCGAATATCTCCAGCTTGTCCGCCATATCAAGGGCGAGAGCACAGCATCGGTTTTGCCTGCTCTGCTTCAGGAAATTATACGTGAACTTTCTTTTACGAAATCAATGAAGTGGGGGACAAACAGCACTACCTTTGCCCGACCGATTCAGTGGCTTGTCGCCCTTTACGGCACGAATACCGTAACCTTTGAACACGAGGGAATCATTTCCGGTTCCAGCACCCGGGGACATCGTTTCATGGCGCCGGAGATGATTGATATACCTGAAGCGGCACGCTATGAGGAGCGGCTTGAATCGGCATATGTGATTGCTGACAGGGAGAAGCGTAGAGAACGGGTCCTGTTCGAAATCAAAGAGGCGGTAAAGCAAAATGATTTTGGTGCTTCAGCTAAGGTATCGGTTGATGAGGAATTGCTGAGCACCGTTACCAACCTGGTTGAATGTCCTTTTGGTGTTTGTGGCCGTTTTGATGAAAAGTTTTTGCAGGTCCCCGACCAGGTATTGATAACATCCATGCGAGAGCATCAGAAGTACTTTCCTGTTGTTGATCAGAACAATGCGCTCCTGCCGGGATTTGTCGCCGTTAACAACACCAGGGTCAAACATCTGCAACTGACGCGCCAGGGACATGAGCGTGTTTTACGGGCGAGACTGGAAGATGCCTTCTTTTTCTACGAATCAGACAAAAAGCAAACCCTTGAAAACAGGGTCGCTCTGCTCTCAGGCATTATCTTTCAGGCCGAACTCGGTTCAATGAAGGAAAAAACAGAACGCATTGTCAAGCTTGCCCGCGTTATTGCCGAGGCGGTTGGAGACGGGGCGGCGGAAGATGCCTGTCGGGCAGCCTATCTCTGCAAGGCTGATCTCATCAGCAATATGGTCGGCGAGTTTCCCTCTCTGCAAGGTATTATGGGCGGAGCCTACGCGGATCACGATGGGGAGAAAAGCGAAGTGGCACGAGGAATAAGGGAGCATTATATGCCCGTTCGTTCCGATGCCGCTCTGCCTGAAACCGGTATCGGCGCCGTTGTCGGACTGGCTGATCGAATCGATACGATTGCCGGTTGTTTCGGGATCAAAAAAGTGCCAACCGGAACGGCGGACCCCTATGGTCTGAGGAGGCTCTGTCTTGCTGTCCTGCGCCTTATCGAGGACCGGGGCTACGCGCTTCCCTTGCCGGAAATTTTCAACAAAGCGCTGGCGCTCTATGGAAACAAGGTAGATGGCGGCAGCGGTACCGTTGCGGAGATCATGGATTTTGCAAAAAGACGATTTGCCAATGACTGCATCAGCAGGAATATGGACAGCCAGGCAGTTGAGGCCGTCACCTCTATTTCTTTCGTACAGGTCATAGACAGCCTCGAACGTATTGATGCATTGTCAAAGATGAGGCAGGAGGAATCCTTTGATGTCCTGGCCGGTTCGTTTAAGCGCATTCGCAATATCATCAAGGAAAACCAGGATTGTTCAATCGACACCAGCCTGTTTGCAGACCATGCCGAACGTGAACTTTTCGAGGTGTACGAGCACCTGTTAGAGGGGGGGAGAAAGCAGCTGGAAACCAGGAATTACCA
>JAHEMX010000011.1 GCA_024643445.1 Desulfobulbaceae bacterium
TGCTGATAGGAACAAGGAGAAATTCATCTAAAATTCGACGAGACACTATGTCTTCACTTTGTTTAGGTATGCTGTTCAGTTTGATCATGTCATTTGGTTTCATGCTAACACCTTTTGCGAAACAACTATATATTTAATTACATAATAACATTGGCAAAGTGACAACAGCAATCGCTAGTGTAACGTTGTTTCTGTAAATTCGCTGTGCTGGCGCCAGCACAGCGCGAGCGGTCTTGAAAAAAGTGGGTCAATTCGATACTCATCTTGGTTTACCACAATCGAGAAAAGGAGAGTATCTCATGACCCACGACATCGATAGTACCGCACTGACAGAGGCAATGGAACAAGTAATCGAGCATGGCCTGGATGGATTGAGCGAAGCCATGACGATTCTGCTTAACGAGGCTATGAAGATTGAACGTTCACGGGCCCTGCGAGCATCTCCCTGGGAGCGGACCGGTCAGCGTCTCGGCTATGCTAACGGCTACAAAGATAAAGCACTGGACACGCGACTTGACAGGCTGCAGCTCAGTATTCCCCAAGTTCGAGGAGATGTGCCGTTCTACCCATCTGCACTGGAACGAGGGCTGCGCAGCGAGCGGGCACTGCTGCTGGCCATGGCTGAGATGTATATCAAAGGTGTTTCAACCCGCAAAGTTCAAGCTGTCTTACAGAAACTCTGCGGCCTTGAGATAACCGCTCCCCAGGTCAGCCGAGCCTGTGAACAGCTTGACCAGGAGATTGAGCTGTGGCGAAACCGGCCTCTAGGCTGCATGCCGTTTCTCCAGCTTGATGCGACCTATGAGAAGGTGCGTTGGGATGGAACGGTAGTTTGCTGTGCCGTTTTGATTCCCACTGGCGTGGATCTGGCATCATCAAACAGGTGATGGGTTTCAGACAATTTCATCTCCGTGGACTTGAAGCAGTGAACGGTGAGTGGATACTTGCGTCTATCGCCTGGAATTTAATCCGAATGTTCGCTTTAAGCAGTTAAGAGGATGTCAAAGATCGGAAAAAACACCTTTTTTAGGGAGAAATCAATAGAAAACATACCCGCAATCAGTCATTCCTGTTTGCAAGAGATATTATTGAGCCTATGAATATAAACTTTAGCCTATTTGGTGTTTTCACCCCGACAGACTCCGAGGCGCCTCTATCAGCCAAGAGAAGCGACGATGGATTCAATAGCCGTCTGCTGATTTTCGATACTTTCGAGCAGTCTGATCTGCACCATGGTTCTTTCGAGATTTTCTCTTTCATGGCTGGCCTTGAAATATCGATCGCCGGCAAGATAGTCGGTCAGGAAACGAAGGCCAAGCTCAAAAGTAAGCAACCGGACACCTTGGTATATCAAAGCGCGTTCTGCACCGGACAGCGGTGCTCCCGAGGAGCGGTACCCAGCTAATACCTGGCGACACATTTCCGTATCAAAGTACACATCGCTGAGCGTATCCGGTTTTTCACCGACCGGGTTGCAGAAGGACCTCAAGCAGTCACCGAGATCATAGTGCAGCAGGCCCGAAGAAACCGTATCGAGGTCGATCAAAGCCACTGCTTCTCCGGTCTGCTTGTCAAAGAGAACGTTGTCGCATTTGGGGTCAGCATGGATTACCCGCCGGCTGATCAGCCTTTGCTGCCGGCTCCTCTCCAGAATTCCAGCGTCCTGCAGCCTCCTGTCGATAGCCTGGCAGCAGGAGATCAGCTCGTCCGAATGACGGCGCTGGTGACACGAAGAGACGCGCCGGTAGGCGAGGCAGTAACCGGGAAGATCATGAAATCCGGGTATCGGCTGAGCAAGGGTTTGCGGGTCCAGATCATCCAGTAAGAGATGGAACCGGCCAAGCATTTTGCCTCCCGCAAAGGCCTGGACTTTATCTTTTACAAAACGATGACTTTCTGTATTTTCAATATAAGCCATCGCCCGCCAGACCGCGCCAGCTTCGTCCTGATGATAGGGGTTGCCGGTGATTTCAGGAATGGCGCGGGGAAAAACAGCGTCACTCCCGGCCTGGCGCTTTTTTGCTTCAATATGCCGGGATATGATGCTGAAATTGCCGGCAACCAGAGAAGGCTCAGGGAACACAACCGAATTTATACGCTGCAGAACCGCCGGTGGCCGGCTTACAAACTCGACCAGATAGGTATCATTGATATTGCCGGCTCCGAGAATCTGAATGCTTTTACACCCATCGGAACAACGGAAAAACCAGGGGAGCACTGCTTCAAGTCGCAACCGCTCCGGCGGACCAATCTGCGAAGAGAAAAGACAGTCCATGAGGGTATTATTCAGCGTGGGCCGATCTTTCTGAGAAGCTCTCTGCCATAGCACGCCACCCCCAGCAGAACGGCATCATCCCGGAGAATAAGATTGACGGGAATTGAGTGCAGCAGTTCCGCCATCGGACCATCCTTCCTGAAGGCGGCGAGAAAGGGCTCAAAGGACAGATGTCCGGCAATTCGGGGGAGAATACCGCCTCCAAGAAAAAGCCCGCGGGTTGCATACACCTTCATCACCAGGTTGGCCCCTTCCCGGCCGAGGATCGCCAGGAAAAGATCGACGACCTTTCTGCACACCGGACACGCCCCGGAGAGCGCATTATTAATGATTACCGGGGTTCTGTCGTCAGCCCGGTCAAGTTCGAGGCGCACCTGCCGGTCTCCTTCCTCACCCTGTGCTGAATAGAAGTCGTATAACAGGCCGATCGCCGGTCCTGCACAGACCGTCTCATAGCACGGTCTCTGATAACCGTTCTTGCACAGCCAGGAAAAAAGGCGCACCTGCTCTTCATTGGCCGGCCCGAAATCGCAATGCCCTCCTTCCGTTCCGCGCGGGATCGACGCGCCGTCCGTCTGAAAAAGATACCCCTCGCCCAGTCCGGTACCGGGAGCGAGGATGGCTGTCACCTCGTTTGCGGGACTGACGCTCCCGCCGTCATCCTGAAGACTGAGGAGGTCGTCTCCCTTCAGCAGAGGAAGTGATGCGGCCAGGGCGGTCATATCGTTGATCAGCGAAACGGTAGTAAATCCCATGTTGTACAAGCGCTGTTTAGCTATGACCCAAGGCAAATTTGTCACCCTCGCCTGTGTGTCACCGGCGACACCGGCAATACCGAGTATCAGCGAATTAGGGCAAAAGTCGAGTTCCGCGCGGAACTCCTCTATAATCTCTTCGATACCGGTATAATCAGCACTTCGATAGCGTTTTTTGGCAAGCGGCCGGTATACGCCGTCCGTCACCCGATACACGGCCAGCAAGGTTTTCGTGCCACCTATGTCGATGGCGAGATAACCGTCGCCCGGTGTCGATGACGCTGCCAAGGTTATGCCGCTTCCTTCTTGTCGCCGATCTGGTGCATATGCACATCCTGTTGCGGGTAAGGGATGGTTATTCCCGCTTCGTCCAGCGCACATTTTATCTTCTCGGTCAGACTGAATTTCACATCCCAGTAGTCACCGGTTTTCACCCAGGGGCGGACCACGAAATTGACCGAGGAGTCGGCCAGTTCGGCAACGGCAATGGTTGCAACCGGCTCACTGAGAACCCGGGGATCCTTGTGCACGACCTCCTGCAGGATTTTCTCCGCCTGCCTGATATCGTCATCATAGCTGATACCGAACACCATATCGATTCGCCGGGTTGGATTTGCGGTAATATTGGTGATGGTGCCGCTGGTGATGGTACTGTTCGGCAGGATCTTCCGCTGGTTATCCGGTGTATTGAGGATCGTGCTGAAAACGGTGATCTCCTGGACGGTTCCGGTTTCCCCCGCTACTGTTACCGCATCACCGACCTTGAAGGGGCGAAAAAGGATAAGCATGACGCCTGCCGAAAAATTTGACAGGGAGTCCTTCAGCGCAAGGCCGACAGCAAGGCCTGCGGCACCAACCACCGTCAGAAAGGAGGTCGTATTGATCCCGAGCTGACCAGCAGCCGCGATGACCACTGCGGTCATCATTGCGTAATAGATAATGTTTCGCAAAAATTTCGTTAGTGTAATTTCGACGGCATTACGCTCCATCACGATCACGAACAGGGCTGCCAATTTTTTGGCCAACCAGTTTCCTATAACAAGAACGAGCAGTGCGGCAAGTACTTTTAGGCCATACGTTATGATGAAAGTCTGAATGATCTGGTAATCTATTCCGGCCATGTTCTCCTCCCCTGGCTATTTGAGATAAACATTCGGGCAGACTGGTCCTGCTATTCCAGCAGGGAGATGTCTGTTGCTTCTGTCCGGTTATTGTTATCCGGGTTCTGTATGATGGAAAATTCAAAAATAGTGGCAGAATCGAGAAAGACGTTGTCATGGGCAACACTTGATTTCGAACAGTGGAAAAACACTGTTTCCGTAGACAGACCGTCTCTCGTCAGCCGGTAATAACGCATAAAACCAAAACCCCGGTCCGGATTATAGTTAACCGAAACACCACGCCGCCGATTGTCCTTTTCGGGGGTAATGGGCAGAAGTCCCGGAATAAGAAATCCCGAGAGGTAGCTGTCCGCCGCTTCCTTGAGTTCATGGCTGACATTGTCAAAGCCGATAACATCGACGCGGCAGCCCATGTTCTGCAAGGCAAGGACTAGACGGATAAAATCTCCGTCGCCGGTGAGCAGGATGATCCGATCGAGATTGCGGGCCTGCAGAAGCGCATCAATGGCAAGATCCATATCTGCATTGGCCTTGGTGGTCAGTATTCCCTCGTCATCGACAAAATGTTTGACGTACTTCTTGATGACCTTGAAACCGCATTGACGAAGGATATCATGATATCGATAGAGTTTCAGACGGTAATCATCGTCTTCCTTGGTACGGCTTCGATCCTCGGCAACATATGAGTTGGCCCGCAACAGAACCGAATTACCGGCATTGGCCAGTTCCACCAGGACATCGTAGCGCATTCCGTAGCCACCGGACAACCTGATGTTTTCAGCGTCAACATAGATTCCGGTTTTCAGCATACCCACTGACTCCCTGCTATTCCCACTCGATTGTTGCGGGCGGCTTGGAGGAAATGTCATAAACGACGCGGTTTACACCGCGGACCTCGTTGATGATGCGAGTGGAAATAATACCAAGAATATCATACGGGACCCTGGACCAGTCAGCTGTCATGGCGTCCCGTGAGTCCACACAGCGAATGGCTATCACGTGCTCATAGGTACGGCCGTCACCCATGACGCCGACAGTCTGGACCGGCAGGAGAACAGCAAAAGATTGCCACACCTTGCGGTACCAGCCATGTTTCTTCATTTCGCTCAGGACAATAACATCCGCCTGGCGAACAATATCAAGCCTTTCCCGGGTGATCTCACCCATGATCCTGATTCCCAGGCCCGGTCCGGGAAAGGGCTGGCGATGGATGGCCTCTTCCGGCAAGCCCAGCTCAAGGCCAAGTTTGCGGACCTCGTCCTTGAATAGTTCCCGCAGCGGTTCAATCAGTTCAAGCTTCATGATTTCAGGAAGCCCGCCGACATTATGATGCGACTTGATCGGCGCCTCACCGCGGAAAGAGACTGATTCTATCACATCAGGATAAAGTGTACCCTGTACCAGGAAGGTAACATTACCGAGCTTGCCGGCCTCCTCCTCAAATATCCTGATAAAGCCCAAGCCGATTTTCTTTCTCTTGATCTCCGGGTCCACTACCCCCTTCAACTCCGAGAGAAAAATGGAGGTGGCGTCAACATCGATCACCTTAAGTTTGCTTTTTTCCCTGAAAAAACGAAGAATTGCTTCCGACTCGCCGGTCCGCATCAGACCGTTATTGACATAGATACAGGTCAGCTGGTCGCCTATCGCACGATGCACAATGGCGGCCGCCACCGAAGAATCAACGCCGCCTGACAGCGCACAGATAACCTTGCTGTCACCCACCTGTTTCCTGATAGCAGCCACGGTTGACTCGATAAAGGAATGCATGGTCCAGTCAGGCCTGCAGTCGCAGAAACCGAAAATGAAGTTGCGCAGCACATCGGTGCCTATCAGGGTATGGGCCACTTCGGGATGAAACTGCACGGCAACAAACGGCTGCGAGCGATGCTTCAGGGCCGCGAAGGGTGAATGACCACTGACAGCCGATGCCTCGAAACCATCCGGCACCACTTCAACCCGGTCGCCGTGACTCATCCAGACCTGATGATACGCCTCCCCCGTTTGCAGACCGGCGAACAACCCCTCGGTATTGAGTACCTGCAGTTCGGCTTTGCCAAACTCTCTTTTCTCAGCCTTTTCAACCCGGCCTCCAAGCTGCAGGATCATCAACTGCGCACCATAACAGATGCCAAGAATCGGGATCGCAAGCTCAAACAGGGCCGGGTCGGAATGCGGCGCACCCTCGTCATACACCGAACACGGTCCTCCCGAGAGAACAATCCCTTTCGGTTTCATTTCCCTGATTTTCGCAAGCGGGATCGAGTAGGGATGAATTTCACAATAGACCTTCTGTTCCCGGATTCTTCTGGCAATCAACTGGGTGGTCTGTGATCCGAAATCAAGTATGAGGATCATCTCATCGTGCATGCTCATAGTCCGACTGGCCTCTCCTGTTTGGCTGAATGATAATCGGGCGAATCATGCCATATGATAATTTGGCGCTTCCTTGGTGATAATGACATCATGCACATGCGACTCGCGCAGTCCGGCTGAAGAAATCCGCACAAAGCGGGCCCGCTGCTGCAGTTGAGCGATGCTGGCCGCACCGACATAGCCCATGCCGGAGCGGAGGCCGCCGAGCATCTGGTAAATGATATTGACGAGCGGCCCGCGATAGGGGACCTTGCCCTCAATGCCCTCCGGAACGAGCTTCGACGTGGCACTGACATCCGATTGAAAATACCTGTCCGACGACCCTTGCGACATGGCCCCCAGGGAGCCCATGCCGCGATAACCTTTGTAGGTCCGCCCCTGGTAGAGAAACGTCTCGCCCGGAGACTCGTCGGTACCGGCAAAAAGGCTGCCGATCATAATGGTCGAGGCTCCCGCTCCTATTGCTTTTGCCAGGTCGCCGGAATACTTGATTCCCCCGTCAGCGATGACCGGTATGTTGTACTTATCGGCAATCCTCGTACAATCCCGAAGCGCCGTCACCTGCGGGACACCGACGCCGGCTACGATCCTCGTTGTACAGATTGATCCCGGCCCGACGCCAACCTTGATGCCATTGACTCCGGCCTTGATCAGGTCCTCGGCGGCTTCGGCGGTGGCAATATTGCCGGCGATGATCTGCAGGTCGGGAAATGCGGCACGAATAGCCTGCAGCCCCCTGATCACACCGGCAGAATGCCCGTGCGCCGAATCGAGCACGACGACATCAACCCCGGCTTTGACTAACTGCTCAGTGTGGGCGATAACGTCTTTCCCGACGCCAATGGCAGCCCCGACCAGCAGCCGGCCGAAGTCATCCTTGGCAGCAAGAGGGTATTTTCTGATTTTCTCAAGATCCTTTATTGTTATAAGCCCCTTGAGGTTCCCCGCATCATCAACCACGAGCAGCTTCTCAATGCGATGCTCATGGAGCAATGCCTTGGAATGCTCAAGATCTATGCCGACCTTGGCGGTGACCAGGTTTTTGCTGGTCATCACGTCAGAGACCCTGAGATCGTTATCGGAGACAAACCTCAAATCTCGATTGGTAACGATGCCAACGAGTTTCCCCTCGTGCAGAACCGGCAGACCGGAAATTTTGTATCGGCTCATAATCTCCTGCACTTCAGCAACAGATTGGTCCTGTCTGACCACAATCGGGTCGATGATCATACCCGACTCCGATTTTTTCACCCGCTCAACCTCAAGCGCCTGCTGGCTGATTGCCATGTTCTTGTGAATGATGCCGATCCCCCCTTCACGTGCCATGGCAATGGCCGTTGCAGACTCGGTAACCGTGTCCATGGCGGCACTTATCAGCGGACAATTCAGGGTGATTTTATCGGTCAGTCGGGTTTCGAGCGATACCTCGTTCGGCAGAACTTCAGAAGCAGCCGGCACGAGCAGGAGATCATCAAAAGTTAGTGCCATTTCAACATTATCTGGTAACATAGGTAACTCCTTTTACAGGGAAAATGGCCAAGCACCTGAAACTCTTAAGAAAGAAACAAATATTCTCATATTGTATATCATCTTTATGAAAAAGCTCGATTGTTTTAAAAGATCGTGCCGGGTTACAACGCAGAACAGGCTGAAAGACGGACGTGACAGCAGACGCAACGCAAAGCAGATATGATTTTTGAAATAAATACCGACAACCCGCAACCCCGGCATATCAAAACAATCGTCGCCAGGATCAGACAGGGCGCAATCATTTGTTATCCAACCGACACCGGTTATGGCATCGGTTGTGACATTTTCAGTCCGAAGGCTATCAAGCGGATTATCCAGCTTAAAAAAAGGCCCCATAACAAGCCGTTTTCTTTTATGTGTTATGACCTGAAAAATATCAGCGAATACGCACACGTATCAAATACCGCCTATCGCCTGCTGAAAAAGAATCTGCCGGGCCCCTACACCTTCGTTCTGCCCGGCACCAAGCTCGTTCCGAAAGTAATGACGAACCGGCAGAAAACCGTTGGTATACGTGTTCCGGAAAACCATATCTGCCACGCCCTGCTGGAGGAGCTCGGTTCACCGATCATCAACACCAGTATCCCGGTCGAAGAAGACGCCGCTATACCGACAGAGTTCTTTCAGATCGAAGAAATAATCGGCAACCGGGTCGACATCATGATAGACGGCGGATCCGCTTACCCCGACCCGTCATCGGTCATTGATTTAACGGGTGATGTTCCCCAAATTCTCAGGGTCGGAAAGGGAGATGTCAACCCTTTCCGTTGATCAGCGTCTCTTTCAACGATTTACTCATGGTAAAGTGAATCGTCTTGCGCTCACCGATATCCATCATAACCCCGGTACGTGGGTTCTTGGTCTGTCTGGCCTTGCGGCTGCGTGTTGAAAAACTGCCAAACCCCCTGAGTTCCACACGCCTGCCCGCAGAAAGCGCTTCAGCCATTGCATCCAGGATGATGTCAACCGCTACACTGACGTCCTGTTTATGGATTTCCAGGTCATTACTAATCTGATCTACAAGTTCTTTCTTTAAGATACTCATCTGCATTAAACCCTTTTTTCAGCAACAGGTTTGTTCCAAAATATAAAAAAAGGTTGTTTTGCCGCACGAGTCGACAAAACAACCTTCACCTTCTGACATACCAGGCAGGGGATTATTCCTCTGTCTTGTTTCCCCCCTCAGCCGCCGCCTTAAGCAGATCACCGAAGGTGGCAGGGGCCGCTTCGGCGATTTCAGCCTCAGCTTTTCTTATCTTCTCAACCGCTTCAACTTCACCCTCGTCTTCAAGCGTCTTCACGGAAAGACCTATTTTGCGGTCTTTGGCGGAAACATTGATAACAATCGCTTTCAACGTCTCACCAACGTTGTAATGCTCGGCCGGGCTTTTCACCTTGTCCTTAGGAATTTCAGAGACATGAACAAGTCCCTCAATGCCTTCTTCGAGTTTTACAAAGACACCGAAATCGGTGACATTGGTGATTTCACCCTCAACAACCGTGCCGGACGGATAGTTGTTATAGGCCGTCTGCCAGGGATCAGGAGTCAGTTGTTTGACACCAAGTGAGAATCGCTCATTCTCCTTGTCAATCTTCAGAACAACAGCCTGGATAGTATCGCCTTTGGCATATTTTTCGGCCGGGTGTTTGATTCGCTCCGTCCAGGACAGATCGGAAACATGGATAAGTCCATCAATCCCTTCCTCAATACCTATGAACACACCAAAGTCCGTAATGTTCTTGATCTTTCCTTCAATAATGGCACCGACCGGGTAGCTCTCGATAACCATATCCCACGGATTGGGCTGCAATTGCTTCATGCCAAGAGAAATGCGCTTGGTCTCAGGTTCGATATTGAGAACCATGATCTCAATGCGGTCTCCAACAGACACCATTTTAGAAGGATGGCGCGGCTTCTTGGACCAGGTCATCTCCGAAACATGGATAAGTCCCTCAACCCCTTCCTCGAGCTCGACAAAGACGCCGTAATCGGTAATGGAGACGACGCTGCCGGCCGCTTTCTCGCTGACCGGGTAGCGATCGGTTACCGTTGCCCAGGGATCTTCCCGCAGCTGCTTGATGCCAAGCGATACGCGATCATTATCGCGATCATATTTGAGAACCTTTACCTCGACTTCCTGACCGACCTTGTAAAGCTTGGCCGGGTGCGATACGCGCCCCCAGCTGAGATCGGTAATATGGCAAAGTCCGTCCATACCGCCCATATCGATAAACAGACCATAATCGGTGATGTTGGTGATAGAACCGGTAATGACCTGATTTTCCTCAAGACGGGAACGCATCTCTTCGCGCAGTTTATTGCGCTCTTCCTCGAGAATCGCACGACGTGAAATCACAACGTTATTACGCTTTCGATTGAACTTGAGGATTTTAAAATCAAAGGAATGGCCGATAAGTGCATCAAGATCTTTAACCGGTCTCAGATCAATCTGAGAGTAGGGCAAAAATGCCGGGACGCCGATATCGACGGACATACCGCCTTTAACCCGGCTCTCGATTTTGCCCTGGATTGTTCCATCAGATTCCTGGATTTTAGCAATATCTTCCCAGACCTTGATAGCGATCGCTTTTTCCCGCGACAGGAGGAGCCCGCCCTCGTCCTTGCGTCTTTCAACAAACACTTCTATCGTGTCGCCGACCGCAATACCCTCCGGGTTATCAAGACGAAATTCGGATTTTGGAATATAGCTTTCTGCCTTGTCACCAACGTCGACAAGGTAATAATCATCATCCTCGCCTATGATAGTGCCGCTGGCAACATTGCCAACTTCAACAACCCTGTTGTTTTCTTCCATCTCAAAGAGCTCAGCAAAACTGAGATCTTCGTCATTTCCTGCCTGGTTTGATTGGTTAAGTTCTTCTGTCATGGACTCTGCTCACGGTGCAGACAAGCCTGCACGGGTTGAATTTGTCTTTTGCCTGCAATTAACAGGCTCCTGTTAAAGAAGAAGGATCGCTACCACAAAATGGAGAACAACCCACTCAAGAAAATCGCAATATATAACATGAAAACAATGCAGCTACAAGCCTTTATTAATCATTCAGCAAAAAATGAACGGGTGTCGTCAGTACCAACGACCCTCGCCGAGTACAACGCGCTATCCGGCCAACATCTTTCCAGGCAACCATCTGATATCACTTCCATTCAGATTCAATTGGCAGGCCTGCGCGCCGCCAGGCCTCGATCCCGCCATCGAGATTATAAATCTCATGATAGCCTCTGCTCGCCAGGGCCTTGCCGGCAATATAGCTGCGGCCCCCGACAGCGCAGACCAGAAGAATCGGGCCGTCTGCGGGCGGAACGAATTTTCCCCTGATCACATCCCCCACCGGAATCGCCAGAGCACCGGCAATCTTCATCTGCTTGATTTCCGCAGGGGTCCTCACATCCAGCAGGAGAAGTCCTTTTCTTGTCTTCAACATCGCCTGTGCCTCAACCGGGTCGACCGTCCTGAAAACACTCTGGACGCTTTGCCCCTGAGGTTTCGCGGCAACCGGAGCACCCGTCGCCACTTTTTTCTCAGTCTCTTCAGAGCAGCCGGTTGACAAAAACAGGGGCAGCACAACCACGGCGATAAGCAACAGGCGGCTCACGCGATGCATGTATTTCGCACTGAATCGTAACATGATGGCTATCCCCTAAATTTCATCAGCATTTTTTGTATTAAAGACATAAGGCCACCTTGAAAAATTGTCTTTTGGCCCCAACTCTGCGTTGCGTGTGAATATTTTATGCTCGGAATATCAAATATATGCCTGCGTCAAAATTTTCACACGCGCCTTGTTTTTGAACCAAAATCCTAATTTTGCAAGGTACCCATAAGCAGATGAAACTAATATAATTAAATGCATAATTTGGGAAATAGTACTGGGTACGTTCTGTGGCCCCGTGCATCATCTCATTGATGACAGAACATGTTCACCGGAGGCGAGCCGATACACCCACCTTCCTGCGTCGCTTTTGCGATTTACAATACGTGCGGTATGGTAAATCACAAGTCTTCTTGACAAGCGCGCGGTCTCAACTCGTGAAATCTTCGGGCTATGGTAATACCGAATTTTCCCGACGCCACAAAAATTACCTGTTTTCACGCCCAGGCCCTGCCCAGACGGTGGCAGACAGCCTTAGGTTCTTTTCGGTCTCTGATGGCTGGAAGATGAATGATTTCTTGATTTTCGGACTCTTTTCCTGGCCCCGGTATTCCTTTCGGCCGATTTGGACGGGGGTGGTACCGGCACAAGCAACGCTTCTTCCGGGACCACGCAGGTCAGGGGACCATCGATAAATTCTTCGATAGCCGGAATATTGAAGGAGCCTTTCTCGCAGGCAAAACTGACAGCTACCCCTTTCGCTCCGGCACGCCCCGTTCTGCCGATACGATGCACATAGCTCTCCGGTTCATGCGGCAGGGTATAGTTGACGACATACTCGATATCATCGACATGAATACCGCGCCCCGCCACATCGGTTGCGATCAGCAGCCTGTTTTTACCCGAACGAAACCCTTCCAGACGAGCCTGACGTTTTTCCTGCGGAACATCTCCGGTCAACACCTGACAGGAAATCCCCTGCGCCTGAAGTCGCTTGGCCAGGCGCGAGGCGTCATTCTTCATGTTTTCGAATACCAGGATTCGGGCATCCGGCGCCCCGCAAACCAGATTGTAGAGCAGGGTGAATTTTTCCTGTTCGGTGGTCAGATAAATCCGCTGCTCGAGCCTGCCGACATCAACCGTATCTTCACCGACCTCATGATACACAGGGTCGCTGCACCACTGGGCCGCCAGACGCCTGACATCGTCCGTCACCGTTGCCGAAAACAGCATGGTCTGGCGCGAGCCCCTGCCCGGCATGGCAGAGAGTATCCGGCGCACATCGGGGATAAACCCCATATCCAGCATCCGGTCAGCTTCATCAATTACCAGGCTCGTGCAACGGTCAAGGGAAAGCACATTCTGTCGCATAAAATCGAGCAGACGCCCCGGTGTTGCAGCAATGACATCACAACGGCTGCGGCGCAACATCTCCTTCTGCTTCTGGTAGTCCGTACCGCCATATACCGCCGCTACCTTCAAGGAAGAAAAAGCACCAAGATTGTTCCCATCCTTGACAATCTGAATGACGAGCTCCCGGGTAGGTGCAAGAATAAGGGCCCTCGGGCGTCCCGGCGGCGGAAGTTTCTTCTCGTCTGCGAGCAGGCGACAGAACAGGGCGAGCATAAAGACCGCTGTCTTGCCGGTCCCGGTCTGGGCCCTGCCAATGATATCCTTGCCCTGCAGGGCATCCGGCAAGGCTTTTTCCTGAATCGGGGTGCAATACTGGTAGCCCTGCCCGGCAATGCCGCGCATGATTCTCGCGTCAATGGCAAAATCATGAAACCTGCTTTTACCGGGAAGCGGATCGACGGGAAAATCTTCCAGGGTCCAGGACGGTATGTCTCGGGGGGATTGAGTTGAAGCGTCCAAGGGGGGTCCGGTCCGGTCGCCTCTCTTCACTCTCTCGGGTTCAATACCAGACGGTCCCGTGTTACTGCGCTCCGGTGCAGTGGGTTTTTTGCTTCTGCCGCTGGAAAAAAGGCGTTGATAGGTGATTTTCCCGGAACGGGCCAGTCGGTGTATTTGACCTGCGGCGCTGCTGAATAAGCGGTTTACCCTGGTTATCATATGATGCGGCCCTCAATTATGCTTATCAGCAACCGGTATGTCCTGGCCTTCTCGCCAGGTACGGCTATCGCGTGGTATTATCGAATGACACCTCCACGTTATCTGCAGTCACTGTTGGCAGGGATGTACCCCGCAGCGTTTATCTTCCCTGCACCCGCAGTTCTGTCATGTACGGGCCAAACAGATCTTCATATTCCGGAATTGCTTTGCGCAAAAGGACATCGAAATGTTCGGTATCTTTGTCAGATACCACCAGATTTGCTGAATAGGATAAGGCCTGCAGGTTATAGAATGTCTTGAACTCCGGCCCGATAAGAACATAAAACATGAAGCGCCTGCGGGCCATGTTCATGGAACGCATGAATTCATGAAATTTGCTGTCCGCAAAATTATTCCCTTCATAGTGCGAGTGCAACACTATATTCGAATAATTATAAAACTGCATCTTCTCAAGCGCCTGCTCGGTATTTTCCGCGGCTTCAGCCTGGTAGCCAAGTCCGGCCAAAGCCCTGAGAATCTCGTCCAGAGCTTTTCCCTCCGGTATAAGGACCATGGCCTGCGGGATATCGGCAACCATCTCCTCATCCACGAAGTTGCCCTCGTAAAGCCATGAAATATCCGGAGGACCGGGAGGTTTAACCCGGCTTTTTTGCGAACCATAAGCGCTGTCGGCCAGCATACTTTTGTCCAGCAGAATTGCTTCCTGACACTGCACACATTTCAGGCGAAGTTTTTTATTCGGATCAAGCTGGGCCAGACTTTCTTCAAGCTTGGCGTTCGATTTATGCTTTTTCCCGCATGCGCTGCACGTTATATCCATAATACTCTCTCTTTTGCTGAACCGACAGCGGTCGTGCCGACCCTGTTCGCCACCGACGCTGCCTGCAACCGGTCATCGCCATCAATAACCGAACATGTTCTCTTTTTTCTTTTCCTTCTCCATTTCAAGGCCGGTGAGTGTCGAGGTCTCTTCTCCCCGATCCGCCCTGATAGTATCGATACCGCGGGCAATTTCGCTGCGATGGGAGCAATAGGTCATGGCCGTTTCCTCGGTAACCAGGCCTTCTTTGTACAACTCGAGGATATGCTGATCAAAGGTACGCATATCGCGGGTCGTGCCCTCCCTGATAATGTTGTAATAGGTTTTCTCATCCGTTTCTCCATTCAGGATGAGGTCTTTGACGCGGAGACTGGTCTGGAGAATTTCAAGCGCCGCCACCCTGCCGCCGCCAACGCGCGGCAGAAGCCGCTGGCTGACGATCCAGCGAATGGTATCGGCGAGACGATTCCTGATCTGCGGCTGCTCGTCCTGCTCAAACATGCCAAGAGTACGGTTAATCGTTTGCCCGGCATCGATTGTATGCAGTGTTGACAGAACAAGATGGCCGGTTTCAGCCGCAGTAAGACCTATTTCCATGGTTTCCTTGTCGCGCATCTCACCGACCAGGATGACCTTCGGGGCCTGCCGCAAGGCAGCCCGCATGCCCATGGCAAAGGAACTGAAATCATTACCGAGTTCGCGTTGATTGAAAGTCGCCTGCTGGTGCGCGTGGGTATATTCAATGGGGTCCTCAAGCGTGACGATATGCACCGCCCGTTCCTGGTTTATCCTGTTGAGCAGTGCCGCCAGGGACGTTGTTTTTCCGGTTCCGGTAGCCCCGGTAAACAACACCAGGCCGTTTAATTCTCGTGCCATTTTGCCAAATGCAGCCGGGAATTTCATGGTCTCGATGCTTGGCACCTCGGTTTCGATCTTCCTGAGCACGGTAGTCATGTAGCCCTTCTGGGTGAAGATATTCACCCTGAAGCGCGCCTTGTCACTCAGAGAGTAAGAAAGGTCACAGGAACCGTTGCCGACGAGATCTGACAGCAGACGCTTGTTTTTGCCGATCAGGTTCAGGGCAAATGTTTCGGTCTGAAAAGGTGTCAACTCGCCAAGAGGAGGATCAACCTCTACCGGTAACAGTCTTCCGGATGATTCAACCTGCAGTTTTCTACCGACGGTAATATTGAGATCTGAAACACTGGCATTGGAAGCCAGCATTGCGGTAATCCAATAATCGATCTCCTGTTTTTTCATGGTGATCTCCTGAAAAATTGTGCAATACCATTTGGTTTCATTGTATATTGAAACAGAATAAAGAAAAAGTACAATTTTTTCCAGTGTTCCTGCCCATTACTGCTGTATCATAGCGCCCATTCCATTTAAAGGTGAACGAAGATGGCAATCCCCTTGCGAAGCAATACCACAACCCAGGGAAGACGCATGGCTGGAGCCCGTAGCCTCTGGCGGGCTAACGGTATGACGGAAGAGATGATCGGCAGGCCGGTTATCGCCATTGTGAATTCCTTCACCCAGTTTGTCCCCGGTCATGTCCATCTCCATGAAATTGGTCAGCGTCTGAAAAAGATTATCGAAAAGCGCGGCTGTTTCGCTGCAGAATTCAACACAATCGCCATCGACGATGGCATCGCCATGGGCCATGACGGGATGCTCTATTCCCTGCCGTCAAGAGATCTGATTGCCGACTCCATTGAGTATATGTGCAACGCGCATACCGCCGATGCCATGATCTGCATTTCAAACTGCGATAAAATAACCCCCGGCATGCTGATGGCCACCATGCGCCTTAATATTCCGACCATTTTCGTCTCCGGCGGACCGATGGAAGCCGGTATCGACGGGGAGAAGCGCCTCGATCTCATTGATGCGATGGTGATGGCGGCCGACCGGGAGGTCTCCGATAGTGAAATGGCACGGGTCGAACGATCCGCCTGTCCGACCTGCGGCTGCTGTTCGGGCATGTTCACCGCAAACTCCATGAACTGCCTCAACGAGGCGCTTGGTCTCGCCCTGCCCGGCAACGGCACCGTGCTTGCCACCCACGCCAACCGCCTGCAGCTCTTTGACAAGGCAGCTGTGAGAATTGTCGAGATGGCCGAGGCCTGGTACGAACGGGAGGATGATTCCGTGCTGCCGCGTTCAGTCGCATCCAAGGCCGCTTTCATGAACGCCATGTCACTCGACATTGCCATGGGAGGATCGACCAATACCGTGCTTCATCTGCTGGCCATCGCCCGGGAAGGCAAGGTCGACTTCACCATGTCGGACATAGATGCCCTATCCCGGAAAATACCCAATCTCTGCAAGGTCGCACCATCATCATCCTACCATGTTGAGGATGTCAACCAGGCCGGGGGAATCATGGCAATCCTCGGGGAGCTCGACCGGGCCGGACTCCTTGACACATCCGTCTGCCGGGTCGACAGTCCGTCCCTGGCCGCCGCGCTGAAAGATTATGACCTTGGCGGCGGCAAAGCAACTGAGCAGGCGAAGGCACTTTACCTCAGCGCCCCCGGTGCACAAGGCCGCAACCTCGTCATGGGATCCCAGAACAATAGCTACAAGAGCCATGACCTCGATCGTGAAAAGGGCTGTATCCGCTCGATCGAACACGCCTACAGCAAGGATGGAGGGTTGGCTGTTTTGTACGGCAACATTGCCGAAAACGGCAGTATCGTCAAAACGGCCGGCGTGGATAAGTCGATCCTGGTCTTCTCCGGTATCGCAAAGGTCTTCAGCTCCCAGGACGAGGCCTGTGATGCGATCCTTGACGGTAAGATCGTCGCCGGTGATATCGTCGTCATCCGTTATGAGGGGCCGCGCGGAGGCCCGGGCATGCAGGAAATGCTTTATCCGACCTCCTATCTGAAATCCATTCACCTCGGCAAGCAGTGCGCTCTGATCACCGACGGCAGGTTCTCCGGTGGAACATCCGGACTGTCGATCGGGCATATCTCCCCCGAAGCGGCATCCGGCGGAACGATCGCCCTGATCGAAGACGGAGATACGATAAACATCGATATTCCTAAGAGAACCATCAACGTTGACCTGAGCGATGAGGAACTCGGCAGGCGCCGTAAACGTGAAGAGGCACGCGGCAATGACGCTTTTACACCACCGCCGCGCCCGCGAAAGATAACCGCAGCTCTCAAGGCCTACGGTCTGCTGGCCTCATCGGCAGATAAAGGAGCTATCCGAGTACTGCCGGATTAGTTTGAGCCGGGCAGCAAGCGCTTGCTGCCCGGCGTATCGCTGACCAACACTTGTAAACGCCCTTAATTAAAAGCTTTTGTTTTTCTTTCGTTTTGTTTAATTAGCTTGCTTTTCAGGATGCAGGAATTACCGTTATAAAGCCGATAATAATTCTCACTATTGCTCCACAACACGGGAGCAGAACGGGTGCGTGTGCACGCACCCGTTCTGCCAACTCGCCCCAGGATGCAATGGCCGAGGCTGTCAAGCGTTATTGAAACCAAAAGGAGTGCCTTTTGAAACCGACTGATATTAAAAACCCCGAGTATTTTCACAAGGTAGTTGATTGTCAGTATGCCTGTCCCGCCCATACGCCGGTTCCGGAATACA
>JAHEMX010000350.1 GCA_024643445.1 Desulfobulbaceae bacterium
GCCGGAGCAAGCCCGATGACCAGCAATGGCAGTGGCTTATTGACAACATACCGATCTACCTTGAAAAGATCGGCCGCTCCGACCTTCTCGATCAGTTGACGGTCAGGGAGGAATGGCTGGTCATGGCCACCGTGACCCCGCAGGAACGCGCGCTTATGTGGTCCGGCCCGATACCGATGGCCGAGTACCGTGAACAGGTCTGGAAACATGCCTTCGGCGGCGGTGATCCGCTGCGGGATCTCTCTCCCGGTCTTGATCGTTCCGCCATCGGCACCATCGTCACCGGAGATCTCAGGCGTCGTGCCCCCTGGTGGGCAAACAGCGAATCGGCCGCCCCCTGTACCTATTATTGCCCGATACACATTCCCACCGTGGATCGGCTTCGCCTGATCCGTGACGGCAGAATTGACGAGGCATACGAGCTTGTTCTGGGCTACACGCCCCTTCCTGCATCGGTTTGCGGTGCCGTTTGCCCGAATCTCTGCATGGAGAATTGTACGCGTACCGGCGTGGACGGCTCCATTGAAATGCAGGTGCTCGGTCGCGCCGTCGCCCATTTCCCGCCGCCGCCCGTCGCTGCATCGATTGGCAAGAAAGTGGCGATTATCGGCGGCGGTCCTGCCGGCATAAACGCCGCCTGGCAGCTAGCCAGAGCCGGTATCGAGGCTCATATCTTCGAGAAAGATTCGCAGCTTGGCGGCAAGCTGGCACAGGTCGTGCCGTGGGAACGGTTGCCGCAGGCCATCTGGGATGAAGAAATAAAACGATTCCTGTCCATGCCGAACATAACGGTTCATTACGAAATCGATATGGACACCAGGAAATTCCAGGAACTCAGGAACGAATTTGATTATGTCGTCATAGCCGTCGGCACGCACCAGCCCCGTCGGCTTACCTTTCCGGGTCATGAACAGGTCGTCCCCGCCCTTGATTTCCTGAAGGAGGCAAAAAGCAAGGATTCCATGAATCTCGGCCGGGAGGTCGTTGTTATCGGGGCCGGAAACGTCGGTTGCGATGTTGCCTGTGAGGCCTATCGGCTCGGAGCCGCCAAGGTCACCCTCGTTGACATCCAGAAACCGCTTGCCTTCGGCAAGGAAAAAGTGGCGGCAGAGGCCCTTGGCGCGCAGTTCCGCTGGCCGGTAATAACCAGGGAGGTTACCAGTGAAGGATTGGTAACCGATGCGGGCGATGTGATACCGGCCCAGACTGTCTTCATCTCGATCGGCGATGTTCCCTCCCTGCCCTTTCTGACCGATTCGATAGAAGTCCTCAAGGTCGGCGGAGCGAACTGGATAAAAACAGACCGCGGCCACAAGACTTCCGATGCCAAAGTGCTGGCGATTGGTGACGTCGAAAAACCGGGCCTGGCCACCGATGCACTCGGTGCCGGCAAGAATGCCGCTGAATGTATCATCGCGGAAATCAAGGGAGAAGTCTGGCGGCCGTTCAGCAAACAGCTCATTCCCCAGCAGGCCCTGACCATCACGCATTACAATCCCGATGCGAAAGGAACAACGGAACAGGAGCAGGCCGCGCGCTGTCTTTCCTGCGCCACCTGCCGGGACTGTCATCTCTGTGAGACCATGTGCCCGACCGGCGCCATCAGCCGCAGGGAAATCAGTGTTGCAGGCCAGGGTGGTTACGAGTATGTATCCGATGAGGAAAAATGCATCGGCTGCGGATTTTGCGCTGACACCTGCCCCTGCGGCATCTGGCAGATGAATCCGCTGTAGAGGGCAAATCACCGGCAACCCGTTCTTGCCTCGCAAAAAGGCCCCGGCTGTTACCTGACAGTACGGGGCCTTTTTGTCTGCCTTATGTTTCACCGGCGCCTGACCCTGATTTGCAACAGCCCAAACAAATGATTCCAACAACCCATGATACATGGCATAATGAAAATGACCGCGTCTCTGCCAGGACAAATGCCTACACGCTGCAGCTATTCTCATGAAAAATCGTCTCTATAAAATACTCAAGCCTATCAAGGAAACACAAAGTATCCGGGGCGTTGAACTCCCGGTCGGACTGGAATTCAGGCAGCTCGTCGTCACCGGTCCACCCGGGGCCGGCAAGACCTATTACATCAATCAGATCCGTGGCTGGCCCAATGAAGGATACCTGGATCTGAGTAAACGGGGATGGTGGAAAAATCAATCACTCATCTACCGGCCCCGCGAGATCCATCTCGGCATTCCTTATAAGGGATTCCCTGAATCCCTAACGGTGTTCGACCAGGAGTGGCTGGATGCCCTGCCTGAAAATCTGGAAATTGATTATTCGAGAATCAGGATCCCCCCCCTGGCAGGCTCGTTTTTTGGAACAAACTGGCGTGATAGGTATATTTTTGAATTCATGATCCCCGATGCAGAGATCATCTATGAACGCCGCCGCAACCGGCAGAAAGAAGGTTATTTCCCCGTTGACGCCAACCTCTCACTGGAAGTCGTTGCCAGGCAGATCGAGCAATACAGCGCAGTGGCACTCTATCTGCACCGGGCCGGTTTGAATGTCTATATACGCAAAACCCTGGAACAGCCGCCGATGCTTATCAGCGAAAAAGGCGTCGGCGCACTGCCGCCCTGGGCCGTCGCGGATATCGTTCCCCGTACCAACCTGAAGAGCCTGGCCGGCTGGAAGGAGCTCTTTTTAAAACAGGGAAAGGTCCCCTGGTTCACGGTGAATGCAGCAATTCAGATACTTGATGGAGCAGGACGGATTTCTCACGACGGCAAAAGCTTTGATATAATCATCGGCCGACGCCACCTGCGAATCTCCCCGGAAATCCCCCTTGGTGCCAGCAAACGCTATCTGCGCCAGAATAAAAACTGGATAATCAGAAAACCTGAGACCTGCTCGGACCGGACGCTTCGCGGATTTGCCCGGATAATGCCGGGACAGACCATCCAGCTCGGTCGCGCAAACAAGGTTTATGATGATCTGTTTGACTTCAAGAAGGATGTCGCCAAACGGCATGTCTCCATCACCAACCTCAAGGGTGATCTTCTGATCAAACCCCTTGACTCTGACTATCCCGTAAGGATCGTCAGGCTCGACAACGAGGACAACAGGGAGCAGATTAACGCCACCAGGATAGCATCGATGCTGGAGGCCCGTTCCCTGCTCGGCGGCTCTATCTCAATGCTCGAAAAAAGAAGTGCCCTGGCACTCATTCTTGAAGTCAACGAGATCCTGGCCGAAGAACCATACCGCCCGCGTGATGCGCACGGCCTGCCCGGCGGACTGCTGGAAATACCCGATGAACCGACTCCGGTAATCGTCGGTGACCTGCACGGCATGGTTGATAACCTCTTGAAGATACTGACTGAAAGCTGCCTCATCCAGGCCTTGCAGGACAAAAGCGCCATTCTCTGTATTCTGGGCGATGCGGTGCATTCAGAAAATGCCCAGGAAATGGAAAACATGGACAGTTCTATCCTGATAATGGACCTGATCCTGTCCCTGAAGCGAAGATTTCCAGCCAACGTCTTTTACCTGCGCGGCAACCATGACGATTTTGATCCGGAACTTTCAAAAAACGGCATCCCCCAGGGACTCCTGATGAAACGCGCCCTTGAGACGTACCGGGGAAACAGTTTTGTCGAGGCGATACAGACCTTTTACGACCGGCTCCCCGTGATGATGTTCAGCCCCTCCTTTATCGCGGTCCATGCCGGCCCCCCCCGGGTCGGAACGACCAGGGAGCAGATTATCAATATCAGGGAAAATCATGCAATTGCCGGTGAACTGCTGAAAAACCGCCTGAAACGCCCGCATTACCTTTCCGGTTATGGAAAGACGGAAATCAGGGCTTTGCGACAGATGCTGGGTGCTGCCAAACCCACCCCGGTCATCGTCGGACATACGCCGCTCGATCCGTTCGGCACCATCTGGCAGAATGCTGGTTCCATTAAGAACCATCATATCGTTTACAGTTCCCATCAGAATGGCCCGGGGCTTTTCATCAGGATCAAGGGAAAAATGGTCCCATTGAGCTATCCCTATGAACCACTGGCCAAACTGATTAACAAGATGAAACGTTCATCGTGATAGAGATAGACTCCTGAGCAACCGATAGGGAGAAAAACACCACGTTTCGTCCTGTCGTAATGATATCAGCCAGGACAATACCGTTCCCGGTGAAAGGCTCATCGGGCTGGCGGTAAAACCAAATAAGCAGTATATTCTTCTTGTGTTTTACCCCGATCATCTGCTAACTAATCGCTAAACATTTGCTACCCCTTCTTGTATTTGCTGCACAAGCTTATATAAACGCTTCAAATCAAAGCATCGAGTTTTCTCAGGAGTAGGCCTCATGGACATAAAATCAACGACTCCACTCTCCAGTCTTTTCAGAACCTCACCGTTCAAACCGATCCAACAGCACATGCGCGCAGTCTTTTCCTGTATCTGTTTGCTCCCTCCCCTTATCGATGCTCTTTATCGAAAGGATTACGAACAATTAAAAGAATTTGCGGAAGAGATCATCGAACTCGAATCAAAGGCCGACGAAATCAAGAACGCCTTTCGTCTCAATATGCCGAGTACCCTGCTGCTCCCCGTTGATCGGGAAGATCTGTTAAGCCTGATCAGTGATCAGGACACGCTGGCCGACACCACCGAGGAAGTCGCCAAGATCCTGCTCTACCGTGACATGGAGGTGCCGGACGCTCTCAAGGACATCCTTGATGAGTTGCTCGAGGCAACCATGGAGATCAGCGTTTCGACAAAAGG
>JAHEMX010000351.1 GCA_024643445.1 Desulfobulbaceae bacterium
AAATTTCTGGGTAAGGCCGCAGACATAGGCGCCTACCCCGAAAAACAGGCCATGACCGAACGACGGCAGACCGGTTACACCCAGGAGTATATTGTAACCCAAGGCAAATATCGCCCAGATCATGACCTCCATGGCCAGGGACATCCCACCGAGCGGGATCACGGCCAGTGGAGCCAGGAAAAACAGGGTCAATATTATGAACATGGGATGACGGACATAGTTCATCATGTCTCTGGTCCCTCTCTATTGTTCTAGAATCGATTTTTCACCCATGATGCCTCTCGGGCGCAATATCAGTACAATTGCCATAATCAGGTACATCGCCAGTTCCGACATGCGTGGATAGGTGAGGATACTCAGACTTTTTGAAAGTCCCACGATGAGCCCCCCGAGAACGGCTCCCCAGAAACTGCCAATGCCCCCGATAACAACCACGACGAAGGAGGGCATCAGGACTTCTGCACCCATGGTCGGTTTCAAACTCCACATCGGGCCGGCAATGACGCCGGCGATCCCGCCGAGGGCCGCTCCGAGTCCAAAAACGCAGGTACGGATCAGACGAAGATTTTTGCCAAGGGCAAGGACCATCTCACTGTCGGAGACACCCGCCTTGATGATCGCTCCATATGGGGTTTTCTCCAGGAACCACCAGACCAGAACCAACAGGATTATTGACAGTATTGCCATGAAAATCATGTATTTGGAGTACCAAAAGTCGCCAATGTTTATGGGTCCGGCGACAAATTGGGGCGGGGGCAGGGATTGCCCGGTCTTGCCCCAGACAATGCGAATCATCTCCTCAAGGGCCATGGCCAGTCCCAGGGTCATCAAAAGCCCAAAGAGTGGATCCTTGCCGTATACCCGGCGAACGAGGAATTTTTCGATGAGAAGTCCCAGGCCTCCAACGATTAATGGGGCGATGAGCAAGGCGGGCCAATAGCCTACAAGCTTTGATAGACTCAAGGCGAAATAGGCACCCAGGGCAAAGAGGGCGCCATGACTGAAATTGATCACTTCCATAACGCTCAGAACGAGCATGAATCCAAGAGCCATAACCGCAAAGAGCAACCCCAAAACCAATCCGTTGAATACTTGTGCCATTATTTCTGCCATAGCAACTTCTCCCTTTCTAAGCAGGTTTGGTAAACGGGCCCGGTTCACGGTGAGCCGGGCCCGTAACGGGGTGTTTATTTGTAATCCTCAAGCTGGCAAGGATTCTCCTCGCGAGTCTGGGCGACATCTTTGCCTTCCACAAATCCGATGATCTTGTAGAAATCGTCCTTGTCGCCCTGGGCCAGTTCTTCCGCGGTCTTAATTCGGGCAATGACCACATCCTGGATGAACTGGTGATCCCATTCACGTATGTAGGTGGGATTCGGCTTCATGTTGTCCGTGATCGTCCAGCCTTCCAGAGCCTTGATGACCTTGTTGGTTTCCAGCGATCCGGCACGCTGGGCTGCTCTCAGGAGTTCACGGGCACCGATGTAGCCCTGGTAGGTATTGTTTTCCGGTACGGGGAACCCGGCATCCGGCCAGCGTTTTTTGTAATTGGCGACGAACTCTTTGACGCCCGGTGCGTCGATGGTGTGGTACCACTCTGCAGCGAACACGCCAACGGCTTTATCAGCGCCAACGGCATAGGCATCGCCATAATCCATCAGGCTGAATCCCCAGCGAAAGTCCTTATCCATGCCGAACTGACGGATCTGCTCGAACATGGCAGAACGATCCAAGCCACCGATGGTGCACATGATGATGTCCGGCTTGGGCTTCAGGTTGCGGATTTTGATCAGGAAGGAACTGAAGTCCCTGGTATTCAGGGGTATCAACGCCTCTCCCAGGTCATTTCCGCCCTCTTTTTCGAGGATTTCACGAAAAACCTTGGTACCCGAGCGCCCCCAGGTATAGTCGTGAGTGATGAAATACCAGTTCTTGCCGAACTCTTTAGCCATGTAAGGGGCTGCCGCGTATACCAGCATGTGATTGTTCGGGCCCACCCTGAAGTTGGTACGGTGGCAGTGGATTCCGGTGCATTCATCGGAATTGGTGTTGGTGTTGAGATAAACGGTGTTGCCGCGCTGCGCCACTTCACTGATGGCAATTGCCACGGATGAGGATACCGCGCCGAGCATAAAGTGCACTTTGTCGCGTTCGATGAGCTTCTGCGCTTTCCGAGCACCGGCAGCAGGATTGGTCTCGGTGTCTTCAACGATCATCTTGATCTGTTTACCGAGCACACCGCCAGCCGCATTGATTTCCTCAACAGCCATGGTAATGCCGCGCCGCTCCGCTGCGCCCAGGTCCGCATAATTGCCGCTGGCCGGGCTTATCACACCAAGTCGAATCTCGTTGTCCTCTGCAGTTGCATGCGTAGTAAATCCCCCTACGACCAAAAGGGCGGCTGCAAACAACGCCATAATTTTGTCACGTGATTTCATTCTGACATCCTCCTTTAAGTCCTGCGGTTTTGGGTCGGTTAACAGTCGAAAGGGAGCGGTGCGACCTGTCCCTGACGGCCTACCATTTCAACAGCCGGCTGAGACAGCCGCTCTCTTGAACTCAGGTATATCTGGAACCAAATATTCGGACATATCATTTTCTGCCCGGGTCATTGGAAAAGAGCCGACTCGGGTCAGGATTCATATCAGTGCAATCAATGCAGCGCTAGTTAAACGATAAACCACTGTAGCACGGCCAATAATGACTTGTCAATCCCCCTTATGAATCAAAGTAGAATATTTTATATACAATGATAACAATGGCATATACCGGTTTTTGTCTGCTATGATAAAAACCTATTGACGCTGGAGGGGAGAAATCTTCCGCCTGTCACTCCACTTGTGGCGCAGGCAACCGAAAGGCGTCTTTCGTTCGCCTGCGCTACCTGCCCAGACCAACCTCGGGAAAGGTGCTGCTGAGCCCGCCTGTATTGCTGTTTAACGAATTGATATAGCGGAGAATGTCTAACCTGGTCATGTTTTTTCTCTTGACACAATGATAGAGATCCCGTTATTTAGTAGGAAAGTTTATCGCTTAACCTCCCTAGAGGTTTCTTGTCGTCTGGCTGATTCATTTTGTTAGGCATGTTTCGTGTTGTGCAAGAAGTTTAACGGATGCTTCCTCGATTCTATCGCACATACTCATGTCAGTCCTGCTTCATGAGGTAATCGGCGGGGTGCTGCGGGATATCCCCGAGGTATCCGTTCTTCCGGTGAAAAAACAGAATATCGCTGGAACCATCGCCTGGAGAACGTGAATAAGCATTGTCGCCCGTACCCGGAAAGACGTTGTATAGCTGCAACGGCCCTTTCATTCTCTAGCAGAAAGGACCCACATGGCCCCGGAAAATAAATTTGGTCGAACAAGGCTCAAAGATGTAGCAGAAATCGCGGGTGTTTCCGTGACGACGGTATCACTGGTTCTGAAGAATCCAGAAACCTCCCGTGTCGGGAAACACACCTCTGAGAAGGTATTAAGGGTCGCAAAGGAGCTGAACTATCGGCCCAATCATTCAGCGCGATCCCTGGTAACGCGCGAAAGCCACACCATCGGTGTGGTAATCACGACGCTGCAGAATCCCTATTACTCCGAGGCCTCCCACTACATAATCAAGCGGGCCAGAGACATCGGTTACAGCGTCATCCTCAGTGCGGCACCCGGAGGTATTGAAGATGAACGCAAGTCTGTCTATGATTTGCTGGACCGCGGCGTTGACGGCTTGATCCTCTGTTCGGTTATGCGTGTTGATCCGGTCGTCGATGAATTGATCGCCAGCAAGGTTCCGTTCGTGACCATGATACGATCGGTGGAGACCGGTCCATCCAGCCCGCTTATCGATTTTGTGGGGGTAGACAATGACCGGGGAGCGTTTATTTTGCTGGATCATCTGATCCGGCTTGGTCATAGACGGATAGCGATCCTGACGGGCGACCTGAACGCCTCGACCGGATACAGACGCTTACAGGGGGCTAAGGCCGCTCTCAAGGCTCATGGCATTGCGGAAGACGCCGAGCTGATTATAAATGGTGGTGATTTCTATCGCACAACCGGCTACCGTCTGACAGAGAGACTGCTGAAAATCAGGCCGCTGCCGACCGCCATTTTTGCCCAGAGCGACCACATGGCGATCGGCGTCCTCGAATGTCTCGCCGACCAGCACATCAAGGTCCCTGAAGAAATGGCGGTTGTAGGCTTTGATAACATCGAGATGGCAGGTCTTCAGAGCGTAAACCTGACAACAATCTCGCAGGAAAAAGCGATTCTCGGACGCAGCGCAATGGATCTGCTGGTTGAAAGGATCAGACGTGGCAAGGATAGCAGAGCCAATCACATTATTCTGGAACCGGTCCTGAAGATAAGAAAAACGTGTGGCGCGCTCCAAAAAAGGGGCTGAGCTGCTGGAACCGACCGGTCCAATCCCATCCCGAAACTGCTGCCCAGGTCCAACCGGGCGCCCGCCCGGTCACCCGGTGTCTGGGCCCGACAAGCGTCCCCCTACTCTTCAGTCCCACGCGTTTTTTCCAGCCATTGCATATTTGGCGTCATACGGTGCCAGTCAGTTACCTGCTGGAAGGCGTGGCCGATTCTCAGTACAAGGTCTTCCCTGAGGGGTTTTGCATATATCATCAACCCGACAGGAAGTCCATCCCCGGTGAATCCGCAGGGAACAGACAGGCCGCAGAGGTTCAGAATGTTTCCGACCGCCGTGTTTCTCAG
>JAHEMX010000352.1 GCA_024643445.1 Desulfobulbaceae bacterium
CAGGTTACCGGAGCCAGCCTTGATCCCGTTGTCTCAATGTATGAGGTTGGAGCGGCTCTTGGTCTTGAGAAACATGAAGCCGGTATGCTTGCTGAGGAACTCATCATGGAAGGATGGGTTGAGCTGAAAACGCTCTCCGGCGGTATCGGTATCACTTTGGAGGGACTGGGTGCGCTGGATGTGAAGAGCCCAGAACCGTCATCTGACGTGCAGAAACTCGGTGATGATCGGATTCTCGGGGAGCAGGACAGAAAAGTGGTCGCGTCCGTACTCGACGAAATCAGGGCAGAACTGGCAAAAGAGGTGCAGGACTATGCACTACTCGAAGAAATCGTGATTGATATTAAAACAATACAGGTCCAACTGCTTTCTCTGAGTCCAAAAACGGCGATTATTAAAGAGATACTGCGATCCATCTCATCGGCACTTTCCCGCGACAGGTCAAGTGAGACAGGTGGGAGGATTGATGCGATGATACAAGGCTAGCACGGATCATTGGCATTGCCGAACCCTTCATAGCTGTTTCTGAACCGTTCCAATCCGCTTTTTCTGAACTGGTCAGGGTCCCAATCGCTTTTGCTGGCAAGGTGCAGATATTGGTGCCGCAAAACATATACCCCGGCCTCTATTACCCCGCCGTCGCTCAACGTGACCGGGTGCTGCTGTCTGGCATAATACTCTCCCTCAAAGGCATCGAGACGCCTGATATCTGCAGGAGTGACATCGAGGTAGACTCTGCCCGGTACCTCGGCGTCGAGCGGCCCCCGGTAAATGACCGGATACTCGGCTTCCTTGACCGACTTGCGTGTAAATCCTCTGATGGTTCCGGTCTGGCTGCGGTAGGAGCCGCAGACAACGAGTGTCCAGATTTCCTCGAACATCAGGGTACCGTAGGTGAACAGGTGATTCATCTGAGAGAGGAGACAGGTCGGTTAATGGTCTTCAGGGACAGGACGGTCTTATTGAGGAACAATCAGGTATTCCATGAGATAGAGCAGGCTGGCCCAGGCGATAATGACGAGCAGAAAAAACATATTACGATTGGTTTTCAGGGAATAACGGCCATTGTCCCATCGATTTGTCAGCAGGTAGACGATCCATGCCGATACGGCCATGATTGATGCGGCGCCGGTCGCCAACCAGAATCTTATCACCTCGACCTCCTTTTTCTGCACTGCAGCCTCTTGAGGTTATTCACCCGTCGTCAATCGATTCCAGACTATGATATACACTAAGTAGCTCATTTGTTAACCGCAAAAAAAAAAGCGATCACCATTTTCCTTAAAAGCATCAGCGAGCAGTATCCATTCGTAAAGGAAATTGGTCAGGGTTTCAGGCTCTCAGGAAACCCGTGCAATGGTCAGTGGTAGGCGGCGGTCTCAGCCTCAACGGTGCCGAAATGAGCATAAGGATTTCCCATGAGTTATTCCCCTGCTAGAATCTGATGAAGTCGACAAATAGTAAGGATAGCTGTTTGGGATGTACCTATATCCGTCTTTGACGATTCGAATGAGTATCGAGGCTATCTTGAATAATCAGGTTGTTCGTCTGTAATCAAGGCCTGCGGAAAAATTATTCGCTAAGCGCCTTGAAAGAAGTGCCTTTTAGGGTGCATACGGTTGATATTTCAAGTATAAAAATTCGAGTATAAGGCAGGGATCGGACGAAAAGGCAATTATTCAAGGTGGCCTCCAATATTCAAAGGTAAACCGATTAGAAGTGAGTGTGCATACTAGGGAGATGAATTGTATGGAATTCATAAAAATAATCTCAGAAAAACGGAAAAAGAGGAAAAAAGAAAAATACGATAGGAATAAGTTAGAAAAAATTTCTTATTACTCCGAGAAGTATGGGATAAAAAAAAGGGTAGAGTGCAATTTTGGTAATGATAATCTAAAAGATCTGTATCTTGATTTACTGAAGAAGAAAATATTGGAAGACAAGGTCTCAATGCTTGGGGATCATAAGCTCGATACACTTCGGTATTGTACAGAAGATTGTTTGAAAAACAATATTAGTGGTGACATTATCGAAACAGGTGTTTGGAAAGGTGGTGCTACAATATATCTTGCCGGTATATTGAAAGCTAATGGCAATACTGATAAAAAAGTTTTTGTTGCTGATTCTTTTGAGGGGTTACCCCCGCCCGATGAAAAAAAATGGCCGAAAGACAAAGGTGATACCCACCATACAAGAAAAGATTTGGCTATAAGCCTTGAAGAAGTAAAAGCTAATTTTAAATATTTTAATCTTCTTTCTGACAACATCATATTTGTAAAGGGTTTTTTTGAGAATTCTTTGAAAACTTCGGATATTCAGAAGTTAGCTGTTTTACGGCTTGATGGCGACATGTATGGATCAACAATGAGTGTACTTGAGCAGCTTTATCACAAATTGGAGATTGGTGGTTATCTGATATTGGATGACTGGCTATTGCAAGGTGCTAGAGAAGCGCTACTGGATTTTAGAGAAAAGATGGCTATTAAAGAAGACTTACTTGAAGATTTTTCGGGAGTTTTCTGGAGAAAATCCATGGTTACCAGAGAACCTGATTAACAGGAGCTGCCGTATTGTTATAAGCATTGAAATTTTAGAATTTTACAATAGGATTTTTTCCAGGCATATTCTCTGCCAGTGAAGATTTTACCTGTACAACACCGCAAGCCCCTAGAAATGAGAAAGGTGAATACTTCGATGGTTTATAATACCTATGAAGCCACTTGCAAAATGGTCTTTTCGTCCAAACTCCGCGTTATGCTCAAAATTTTATCATCGGAATATCAAACATATGCCTGCGGTAAAATTTCTCGCATGCCTTGATTTTGAACCAAAATTCTCAATTTGCAAAAGGCTCTATGGATACTAGATTTTTAACCTTAGGAGGATGTAAGGATCTTCATTTGAAAGCCAATTACCAGGATCTTAAAACAAATTTCTACCCATGGATAGAGGCGCTACCTGGTTACTAGATTTTTTTTGGGGGGGAGCCCCAATAGGCCATATTTTCGAGAGAACGGATGAATTCATCGGCAATGTGGTTATAACCAGCATCATTTGGGTGTCCTTTGTCGAGGTAGAATATTGTATCATTTGCCAGGAAGCTTTCAAATAATCTGACAAAACAGCAATTCTTGCTATCGGCTGCTATATCTTCCAGGATTTTATTGTATCGTTTGATATATGGATTTCTGAATGAATCAAGATGAGGGATTGTTTCTGGGAGAATGATCAATCTATTTCCGCACATACGTACCATGAGCTGAAAGTTGGCTCGATATTCATCTTCAGGTATCACATTCGCCTCGCCGAAGCGCTCGTGCAAGCCATGTTTTCTACATAGCTTTTTGTATTTTTTAACAATATTTCGGATTGCTTTGCGAAAGAGGTTGTCGGGGTAATAGAGAATGTAGGGAGCGTATTTAAAGGTGGTATAGGCGTCCGCTATCCCAAATTGCAAGATGACACAATCATATTTTTCAGTGAGATTATCACGCAGCAGAAACTTACCCTCTCTACTCGTACACATGGTTTTGCCAAAATTAGAGACACGCGCATGAAACATTCTGCCGATGCGCTCAGGATAGCTATTGCCGAGGCATGATCCAGTGCCAAGGGTAATGCAATCACCTACTGCGAGAATCCCTTTCATGTATCGCACACCCGGTTTTTCATTAACCTTCACATCGTAGGCCAGTAGAGCACCTAAAATGGACTTTTCCTTACCTGGAAAGCTCACCATTTAGTTGGCTCAGCTAGGTGTTCACTACCCCGGAGATATATTCTCTTTCTTATGAGCCTTTTACAAAATAAGGATTTTTACTCAAAATCAAGGCATGCGAAAAATTTTATCGTAGGAATATACTTAATACTTTGAGGATAAAATTTTTAACATAACGCCGAGGTTAGGCGAAAAGACCTTTTTCAAGAGGCACCTCTGTGTTTCGGGTAACGTTCTCTGCCTGGCGTAGTGCAAAGCAAATCTGTTCCTCGGTAAACTTCGACTTTTTTATCGATGAGTCCTCCTGTTTTCATTGTAACGGATTCAGCGAATCTGTCGAATTTTAAACACTACAGTTTTCCGGGGAGAGATCAAAAATCTTTACCAAGAAGCTCCTTCTGGTTCGGGTTCACCTTACCGTTTTGCTGTGATAATTAACTTCTTGAAATCGGAATTAGACAGGTTTCTCTAACACTTATATTTTTTTTCAACGCTTTTTCTACCAGGTGATATACATTACCATTTCTTTATAAATTGGTTATATAACAATACCGATAAAGCAAGTGTTTTATATCACGATGTTTCTCTATTAATCAGGTTGTCGTATGGGGAAGAAAGTTCTCATTGACTGCGGCGCAAGTAATGGAAGCGCCATTCCGGAACTAAAAAAAATGTATGGGCCGTTTGACAAAATCTATGCCTTTGAACCCAATCCGGAAAATGCCCAACAGATAAAGTCGAACGTACCGGAGGCTATTGTCGCTCAATCTGCTGTATATTGCCGATACGGTCAAATGAAGCTATATCTCGCCAAACAGTTCGATGGCTCAACGCTTTATCCCGATAAACTTTCAGGCGGTATTCGGTCAGACAGTTTTATTGAGGTTGAAACACTTGATTTTAGCGATTGGATCTCTAACACCATTAAAAGAGACGATTACCTGGTATGCAAGATGGATATCGAAGGAGCGGAATTCGATGTACTTGAACACCT
>JAHEMX010000353.1 GCA_024643445.1 Desulfobulbaceae bacterium
TCATGGAGACCAATCCGATCCTTGACATCAGTAACCGGACGGCACAGATGGCCGTATCCCTCACCGCTTCGCTCTTTGGCAAGAGCATCCTCTAGCCCGCTTTCGCGAGTCGATACAACCGGCTTTCCTGCGTCGCTTTGGCGATTTACATACCTATAGTAGGGTAAATCACCGGTCTCCTTGACAAGCAGGTTGTCTCAACTCGCGAAATATTCAGGCTAACCCCATTTTTTTGCGTCGCCACGTACTGCCGACCTCAGTCATGAACGTACAGTTCATCGACCTCGTCCCAGGCCTCGGGTACCTGCCGCCGCAGGGCTGCCAGTTCCTTGAAGTAGAAGACAAGTACCGAAACATGTTCGAGCTTGACGGCCCAGATGCCAGTTTTTTCCCTGCCCCCCAAATGCGCCATTTCAGCGTCAGGCAGGTCGATGATCCTGTCTATCTCACGCACCAGCCCCGCCGTGGTAAAGGTGAGAAAGGTATCCAGTCCAACGGAGACGGGCGGTGTATAGTTGAGCCCTTTGAGCCGGGCTGCCGTTTCATTGATCATGTCTGGTTCATCGATATCCGTCATTGCCCGGACATCGTCCCGGAGTGCTTCTATTTTTTCCAGACATTTTGCTTTGCTTACCATGGAGAACTCCCTGCCGATGATTTTCGATCTGTTTCAACCAGCCTGCTGACAGACCCGTTTAAATCTAAGCACTCCTCGAAGATGTGCATGCCCTCCCGGCCTTTTCATGCGTTCAGGGGCCACCATGTCCGGGCCGGGAAATGTTAGAAACCGTAAACTCCCGGGAAAAACACAATCGAGGCGAGAACCAGGACCTGAATGGTAATAAAAGGGATGACGCCCCGGTAGATATCGATTGTCCGGACTTCCGGCGGACAGACCCCCTTGAGATAAAAAAGAGAGAAACCGAAAGGCGGCGTCAGAAAAGAGGTCTGCAGGTTCATTGCTATCAGAATGGCGAACCAGAGCGGATCGAGACCGATGATATCCGCTATCGGCAGTAAAATGGGCACGACAATATATGAAATCTCTATAAAATCGATAAAGAAACCAAGCACCATGATCGCCAGCATGGAGAGCAGGATAAAGGTCCATTTCTGACCGGGCAGGTTGGTCAATACGTCTTCAACCAGATAATCGGCACCGCAATAGACAAAGACCATCGAAAAGGCGGTCGCACCGATGAGGATGGCGAAGACCATCGCCGTAATTTTTACGGTCTCAAGGGCCGCGGCATCGACAATCGACCAGCTCAGCTTGCGGTATAAAGCGGCCAGTGACATAGACCCGACACAGCCGACAGCCGCCGACTCGGTCGGGGTGGCAATGCCCGCGAAGATTGAACCGAGCACCATGACGATCAGGACCATGGGTGGGATGATGGCCAGAAGCGCCCTGCCGATATTCTGGCTGCGGGTAATGGTTTCATCGAACGGAACCGCCGGAGCCACCTTCCTGTCGATAAAGGAAAGAATCAGGATATAGATGACATAGCCTGCCACCAGCACAAGCCCCGGGGCTATGGCGGCCCTGAACAGATCGCCGACCGGCTGCTGGAAAACATCCCCGAGAATGATCAGGACGATGGATGGCGGTATAATCTGCCCCAGGGTGCCCGAGGCACAGATGGTCCCGGTTGCCAGGCGTTTGGAATAACCGTATTTGAGCATGACCGGCAGGGAAATAACCCCCATGGCAACGACCGAGGCCCCGACAACGCCGGTTGATGCGGCTAGCAACGTCCCGACAAGAACGGTACTCACCGCCACCCCGCCCCGGATCCTGCCGAACATGATGCCCATAGCCTCGAGAAGGCGTTCGGCAAGATTCGACTTCTGCAGGATAATCCCCATGAAGATGAAGAGGGGAACGGCCATCAGGATGGTGTTGTTCATGATCGCGTAGATGCGGAACGGCATCATCGAGAACATCTGGAAGAATTCCTCTGCGACCAGGACAATCGTGGCATCCCCGTGCAGTTCAACAAGAGCGGCAATCAAACCAAAAAGCATCGATACAGAACCAAAGGTGAAAGCGACCGGATACCCCACCGCCAGCATCACCAGGGCAGCAAAAAACATGATGACGCCGATCATGGTGCTGCCTCCTCTTCAGCTGTATTCTGCCGGCTCATCTTCTCACCGGCACCGCCTGTTCCCCGGGCTGACCGGTAGAGATTGATGTTCTTGACGGTATAACCGATTGAACAGAATATCAGGGCCGCAAAGGAGAGAGGAATAAGCCCCTTTATCAGCCAGCGATATGGCAGGCCGCCGGGATCCTCTGAAATCTCATGCATGACATAGGCGTCTTCGACAAACTCCAGCGAACCGAACAGAATCAGGAGGGCAAGCGGCAGCAGGAAACAGACCGTACCGATGATATTGATAACGGCCTTCGTTTTAACACTGAAGCGTTCGTAGAGGAAATCGACCCGAACGTGAGCCTCGTCCAGCAAAGCCACCGACATGCCGCAGAGAATGATCACGGAAAACAGGTGCCATTCCATCTCCTGCATGCCAACCGAGCTGTTATGAAAGAAATAGCGCAGGACAACGTCCCAGAAGACGTTGGCTATCATCAGGATAAGAACAAGAGACAGGATTTTCCCCGCCACCCGGTTTATCCTCATATAGAACTGTTCAATTCGGTCCAGCATGTCATTTTCCAGATTCTTTCTGCAACCCGATCGGACTGCAGCTGTCGCCGACGCTTCAGGTAGCGGGAAGCATAGATAAACGTGTCGTGGGCAAAAATGCAAGCCAATAAAAAATCGCCCGAACTACCGGGGTAGTTCGGGCGATTCACAGCAACCCGGCTGATCTGCTGCCGGTTATTTCGTAACGGTATCGTACGCTTCGAGATAGTTCTGCTCGGAAATCTTGGTCCAGGGACGGGCAACTTCGCGGTACGCCTTGCGGGACTCGTAAACTTCCTTGAATTCAGCATTTTCAGCCGCATAACCCGCCAATACTTCATCCGTGGCTTTCTTCATGGCCTGGAGAACCGGCTCGGGAAATTTCATGACCTTGATGTTCGGGTATTCTGCCAGCATTTTCTCCCAGGCCCTGGCATTGTCGTCGAAATTCGCCGCCGTCATCCTGATCGCTACCGCCTGCATGGCTGTCTTCAGCACCGCCTGGTATTCGGGAGAGAGATCGTCATAGGCCTTCTTGTTTACCATGTACTGCAGTTCCGAGGCAGGCTCATGCCAGCCGGCATAATAGAACGGAGCAATCTTATAAAAGCCCATGCGGATATCCATGCCCGGACCGACCCACTCGAGCGCATCGATGGTACCTCGTTCAAGGGCGGTCGACAGTTCTCCCGGAGGAATGTTGGTGACACTGACACCGAGTTTGGCGAAGACCTCGCCGGCCAGACCCGGGATACGCATTTTCAATCCTTTCAGATCTTCAAGGTTGGTGATCTCCTTGCGGAACCAGCCGCCCATCTGGACACCGGTGTTGCCGCCCGGGAAGGAGTAAACGCCGTGCTTGCTGAAAACTTTCTGCATCAACTCCAGACCGCCGCCGTAATAGTACCAGGCATACTGCTCGTTGACGTTCATATCAAAAGGAGCGGTGGTGAAGAAGGTGGTTGTGACATCCTTGCCCTTCCAGTAATAGGCGGCACTGTGTCCGATCTCGTACTGCCCGCCCTTGACCATATCAAGAATTCCCAACGCGGCCTTATGCTTGTCGGCACCCTCCCAGCGAATCTCGAAGTTACCGCCGGTCATGGCGCCGACCATCTCGGCAAGCCACGGCCCTGCTTCCGAGAGCGGGGTCAGGGTACTTCCCCAGGTCATCGCCATTTTCCAGCGCACCTTTTTTTCGGCAAGCGCCGGCGCGGCAATCATCATCAGGGCGGCCAAACACATGGCTATTCGTGCAAAATACTTCATCTGCTGCTCCTCCTAAAAATGGTATTTTATATAACGGGGTTCAGGTATTTGGCGTAAAAGGACTCGTTTCCCTGCACCGGATAAGATACACAGGATTATGTAATACCTGGGAATCCCCACCGCAAGGTGTAAGTGCTTAATTTCCTATTTCTCCGAAAAATAATGCTACATCAACCACCTGAAAGCGACGGGTTCGTTAAACTGTTTGCATTTTGCAGGATATCTCTTAGTATACACTGTTCTTGCACTGATGCCGTGATTATTATCAATTCCGGCGCTATCCTGTTTACACGGAGGATTTACATTCACCATGGCACGAGCCATTGATATTTACGATACCACCTTGCGTGACGGCACCCAGGCAGAAAATTTCAATATTTCCGTGGACGACAAGATCCGGATTTCCATGGCACTGGATGAGCTTGGTGTCGATTACATAGAGGGCGGCTGGCCGGGATCCAACCCGATGTCGGTGGATTATTTCAAAACGATCAGGAAAAAATCCCTCAAACACGCAAAGATCGCCGCCTTCGGCTCAACCCGGCATATCAAGAACCCGCCGGAAAAAGACCCTAACCTGCAGGCACTGATTGCCGCCGAGACACCGGTCCTGACCATCTTCGGCAAAAGCTGGGATATTCACGTCACCGATGCCCTGAACATAACACTCGAGGAGAACCTCGAGATTATAGAAGATACGCTCGCTTTCCTGAAGCCGCAGGTGGATGAACTTATCTACGATGCCGAACATTTTTTTGACGGCTTCAAGAATAATCGGGACTACGC
>JAHEMX010000354.1 GCA_024643445.1 Desulfobulbaceae bacterium
GAGCAGCTCAGGCACGGATCAAAGGCTCGAATCACCGCTTCCACCCTGTTAAAGGCCCCTTCCGCAGCTTCGGGCCCGGTGATAAACCGCTTGGCAACCTGCAGGATACCCTTGTTCATCGCCAGGTTGTTATGGCCGGTGGCGACGATGAGATTGGCCCAGGTCATCAGACCATGTTCATCGATCCGGTAATGATGGATGAGCGTTCCTCTTGGTGCCTCGACGCAGCCGATGCCTTCGAGGAAGTTCGGCTCGGCCAGCGCTCGTACTCGGGGACTGAGCAAGGCTGGATCATTCAGGATCTTCTCCATGGTCTCAATACAGAAGAGAATTTCGATCAATCGAGCGTAATGATTATAGAAAGAGCTCAGAACCGGTCCACGCTCCAGATCCCGGAACTCCGCCCACTCCTGGTCGGCCAGCGGCGTGCCGCAGCCGTTGCAGACATTGAGCCGGGCGGCGGGTCCCACCCGGTAGATGCCGTCAGGATAGCCCATCGCCCGGTAATACGGCGACTTCAGGTATGACCAGCTTTCAACCCGCTCGCCGAGGATTTCCTGATAGTCCTTGGGATCGAAGTCATCCACCACCGTATGCCCCTTGGCATCAATGATGCGCAACCTGCCCTGCACATGTTCCAGGTTTCCTTCCTCATTTACCATCCCCATGAACAGCGTGGGAAAGTTGGCAAAGGTCTGGATCTCATCGCGATGCTTATGCATGGATTGCTTGAACATCGTCAAGGTCCGGATGATGATCGACAGGGCTTCCGGCACCATCTGCTTCATCTCGTCACGATGTTCAGCACCGAGCGGAGCATTGACCCCGCCGGGAACCACCCACGCCGGATGAATCCGTTTGCCGCTGATCCGTTCGATGACTTGCTGTCCAATTTTCCGCAGGAGTATCCCGTCTCTGGCAATCTCCGGAAAGTCGTCCAGCACGCCAAGGATGTTGCGCTTTACCGGGTCGGAATCCATCCCCAGCAGGAGATCCGGAGAAGAAAGATAAAAAAAGCTCAGGGCATGCGATTGGATATATTCGCCGCAGTTTAAAAGTCTCCGGAGCAGCAGTCCCGTCTCCGGCGGATGCACGCCGAGTATGGCATCACAGGCCTTGCCCGAGGCGAGTGAATGGCTGACGGGACAGATTCCGCAAATTCTCTCGGTGATCGATGGCATCTCGTAGTAGGGCCTGCCTTCGCACAGTTTCTCAAACCCCCTGAACTGGGTAACTTGAAATTTTGCATCTCCGACGCTGCCGTCATCTTCAAGCGTGATGGTTATCGAGCCATGGCCTTCGATCCGTGTTACGGGTTCGATGATAATTTGCTCTGCCATTAAAACACCTCCAAAAGGAAGATTATTCCACGATATTCATGCACCGAACCGGGTCCTGTTTTTCATATCCGGAATTCGCCCTGCCAGCAGTTCAGACACCAGGTAAAGTATTGCTGCCGGAGGAGGCGGACAACCGGGCAGGACAATATCCACCGGGACGAATTCATGGATGGGCCTGGCCATCCGGCACAGATGGGGGATTCCGGAGAATGATGCTTCAACGTTTTTTGATGGAATCGCTGTCGGTTCCGACTGAAAAGAGTCGGCCGTCTCCAGATATCCCCGCCGCAAAACGTCATCGACCGGGAACCGGTTACGCATGGCCGGGACATTAGCGGTAATGGCACAATCACCAAACGATACAAGAATCCCACTCCGCTCACGGATGGTCAGGATGTTTTTCACATCGTTTTCACTGCTCACCGCCCCTTCCACCAGGGTGACATCAGCATGATCCGGAAATGTTTTCCGGTCTACCAGCGGACTGAACAGCAGGTCCACCTTTCCGGCAAGATCGATCAACAGCTCATCGATATCCAGCAATGACATATGGCAGCCGGAGCAGCCGTCAAGCCAGGTCGTTGCAAGTCCTATTTTTGCCATGGTTCTTCGTGCCTCCCTCTCATCATCTGCAGATAAGGCAGGAACTGGCGTCGTTTAATCATCTCCGCCACCGACTTGCCTTTTTCCGACAAAGCACCGGTCGGGCAAACCTGCACGCATTTCCCGCATCCTGTGCAGGTTTCCGACGTTCCCCAGGGTTGATTGAGATCCGTTATTACCCGGGAAGTAATGCCGCGCCCCATGAGATCCCAGGTATGCGCCCCCTCGATTTCATCACAGACCCGCACACAGCGCAGACACAGGACGCAGCGGTTATGGTCGACGGAAAACCGGCTGTGGGAGGCATCAACCCCATGCCGGGGATAGAGATAATTATAGCGGACATGCGAGACGCCCAACTCCACCGCCAGGTTCTGCAGCTCGCAATGTCCATTGGAGACGCAGACGGAGCAGACATGATTGCGTTCGGTGAAGATCAGCTCGAGAATTTTTTTGCGATAGCAGATCACCCGCTCGGAATGGGTGATGACTTCCATATCCTGACGGGGCAAGGTGACACAGGCCGGGAGTAGTTTGACACTCCCCTTGATTTCGACAATGCATATCCGGCAGGCGCCGCGCTCCGACAATCCGTCCAGATGGCAGAGGGTGGGGATGGTGATGTCGTTCTGCCGGGCAATGGCGAGAATGGATTCGTCCTCGCGGGCGCTGACATCCTGGTCATTGATTTTGAAGGTCAACAGCCGGGATGGATTGAGATCGGTTCGCAGTTTTTTGGGCTGTTGATTGCTCATGGGACCTCCTTGAGGGGCTTGCAGGCACCGGCCAGACAGCACTTGTCATGAATATGTGACAGATATTCGTCACGAAAATAGTTCAGCGTGGTCAGTACCGGATTCGGGGCACTCTGGCCAAGCCCGCAGAGGCTGGTATTTTTCATCAGATCGCATAGATCCTCAAGCATGGCAAGGTCGGCAGGCGTCGCCTGGTTGGCGGTTATCTTGCACAACAGGTCATGGATCTGCCGTGTACCTACCCGGCAGGGTACACATTTGCCGCAAGATTCGGACATGCAGAATTCCATGAAGAATCTGGCCACATCGACCATGCAGGAACTCTCATCCATGACAATCATGCCGCCGGATCCCATGATCGAGCCGACCTGCACGAGAGACTCATAATCTACCGGCATATCGAGGAATTGTTCGGGAATGCAGCCGCCTGAAGGTCCCCCCGTCTGCACTGCCTTGAAGCGCTTGCCGTCCGGGATACCGCCGCCTATGTCGAAGACGATATCGCGCAGGGACGTACCCATGGGAATCTCGATAAGGCCGGTATTGACGATTCGACCGGCCAGTGCGAAAACCTTGGTTCCTTTACTTTTTTCCGTCCCGATTCCGGCTAACCAGGCGCCGCCTTTTCGGATGATCAGAGGAATAGTGGCGAAGGTTTCGACATTGTTGATCAGGGTCGGGTGCTCCCACAAGCCGTATTCCGCCGGGAAGGGCGGCTTCGGCCTGGGTCGGCCCATGCGGCCTTCGATGGAGGCGATCAGGGCGGTTTCCTCGCCGCAGACAAAAGCTCCGGCTCCGAGGCGCACTTTCACATTGAAACTGAAGGTGGTATTGAAGATATTGTTACCCAACAGACCAAGACGTTCCGCCTGTGAGAGCGCGAGGCGAAGTCTTTTGACGGCCAGCGGGTACTCGGCCCGAACATAGATGAACCCCTGACTTGCCCCGGTGGCGTAGCCGGCAACGGCCATACCTTCTATCACCCGGTGTGGATCGCTTTCGAGAACACTGCGATCCATGAAGGCTCCCGGATCGCCTTCGTCGGCATTGCAGATGACGAACTTGACGACGTCCGTTGTCTTTGAGACAGTCCGCCATTTCAGGCCGGTTGGGAACCCCGCGCCGCCACGGCCGCGCAGACCACTGGTTGTGACCTGCTCGATCACCTCCTGCCGCGTCATCTCGGTCAAAGCCAGATACAGCCCCTCATATCCACCCTCTGCGATGTATTCCTCGATACGCTCGGGATCGATCCTGCCGCAATTTTCCGAAACCAGCCGGGATTGCCGCCGGAAAAAGGGGGCGTCGCTCGGGCAGACCAGACGGCTAACCGGACTTCCCCCCAGTGAATCAAGTATATCGGTGACATCAGCAACGGTTACCCCCTGATAATAGGTTCCGCTTGTTTCCATGGCGATGAGCGGGCCTGCTTTACAGAGCCCCAGGCACCCCACTCCCCTGACCTTGCACCAGTTATCGATCCCCCGGCGGGAGACCTCCTTTTCCAGAGATTCCTTCAAAATGTTGCTTCCGCATGACAGGCAGCCGGCGGCCACGCACACATTGATGCGATGCTGGAACCCCTCAATCCTGTCCTTTTCAATATTGGCGATCTGATGCAGATCCTCAATGTTCAGGGTCATGGTTCTGCCACCTCCCTATTTTGCCCAGTACCGATTCGGGACTCAGCTTGCCGACCACCTCACCGTCGAAAACACCAGCCGGAGCCAGTCCGCATGATCCGAGACATCTCGCCACCAGCAGGGACACCTTTCCATCCGCTGTTGTTTCGCCGGATTCGATACCGACTTTTTCCCGGATATTGCCGAGGATATCTCCCGAACCCCCGATATAGCAGGCGGTTCCCAGGCAAATAACGCAGGTATGTTCACCCGATGGTTTGAGAGAAAAAGACTGGTAGAAGGTCGCCACTGCGTACACCCTGCTGAGGGGCACCTTGAGGTTTTGGGCCACGTATCTCAGCACCTCCTCGTCAAGATAGCCGAA
>JAHEMX010000355.1 GCA_024643445.1 Desulfobulbaceae bacterium
CATCGTCCCGGCGGCGAATATCGGTTCATAATCATAGGGGACCTGGTGGTAGAGGTAGCGGGCATCCTCTTTGAACTTGTCGCGAAAAAAGCCGAGATGGATGCAGCCGACCGGGCAGCCTGAACAGGCCCCGTTGCGCAGCAGCGTCATGTCGGCAAAGACCTCACCGGTAATCCTATCTATTGCCGGATCACTGGTTTTTTGCAGATTATACCAGGGCAGTGCCCGGATATCATTGAGCCCCTGCAGATTAACGGCCGTGCCGAGATGGTAATATTTACGCATCATCTCGGTGGAGCTCACCTGCTCATACACCTTCTTGAATACTGCCTGATACGCTTTGCCCGGCGGCACAGGAGACTGTCCATCACCGTTAATGACAAGGCCCTTGAGGTTCTTGCTTCCCATCACAGCGCCGCCGCCCATCCTGCCGAAGTGACGGTAGGAGTCGACGTTGATGCAGGCCATTGCAGACCCGATTTCACCGGCAGGTCCAATCCTGAGAATACACCGGTGACCGGAAGATTTCGGGAACATGCGCCGGATCAATTTACCAGAACCAGCGACGTTCATACCCTGCATGAAACCGGCGTCCTTGATACTTACATGGCGTGACCCCATCGACACGCAACTCAGTACATCGGCCCTGCCGACAACCACCAGGGCGTCATAACCGGCAAAAAACAATGCCAGAGCAGAACGACCGCCGGCGTGGCTTTCGGTATACTGGTTATGGTAGGGAGACTTGAAGGAACAGACGGTTTTGCTCATCAGTGGAAAATGACCGGTCAGGGGCCCGATTGCCAGGATGAAGGGTTGTGCCGGATCTTCCCAGGATGCCTCGGGTTTACCGTACAGGCGAAACAATAACGCCGCCAGACCGCTCCCGCCGGCTACCTGCTGGCGCCCATCAACCTGCTCGACCCTGCTTTTGCCGCTCTCAAGATCAATGACGAGTACTCTGAAATAATCAGTCATTGTCAAAGCTCCTGATTGCCTCATCCTTGCTGCGAAACTCAAGACAATTATGGGGACAGTATTCGACGCAGCGCCCGCAATGCAGGCAGACAAAGACATCTCCAGCACCATCCTGGTAAACCGCATCAACGGGACAGGCCTGCACACATTCACCGCAGCGGATACAGAGCTTTTTCCTGACAATAACCCCGCCGCCCTGGCGCTTACTGAAGGCACCTGTCGGACAGGCGGCAACACACGGAGCGGGGTCGCATCCCAGACACAGCACGGCGATAAAGCCGGTCGAAAGGCCGCCGGAGGAATGGATGCGGATGCCGGAAGTTGACCAGGAAAGATTCTTATGAATAAGCCTGGCGCAGGCAAGAGAACAGGAATGGCAGCCGATGCAGCGATCCATGCGCGGTGTTGTCAGGAATTTCATGATCTTCTGCGTGCAACTCGTTTGAGGTACTTCTTGCTTTATGGCCTCTCAGTCAGGGTATAAGCAAATTCGCTAACGGTGGTCGATCAACAGCTTCCTGCCGTAAAAATCGGAGATATCGACCGCAACACCAGTAAATTTCTTCTTTATGATAGTATCCCCTACCTTGAATCGGACTTCAAATTCTTCACGAACATCAGCCGCCTGTGAACGCTTCATCTCATTAACCAGCATATCATCAATCTGGGTGAGCAGGAGTTTCTGCATACCTGCACTTTCGCTGTTCTTCACGAAATCCTCAGTCAGTTTCTCAAGCTGAAATTGTCGTTCAACCGAGGCGATAAGGTAGAAGGTTTCTATGCCGGCCGGTGGCACAAAAGCAAAGGTCTCGTTACCGGGAGGTATGAATTTGGGTCCACGCGGAAAACCGTAGTTGTAATAACCGCTGGCTGTCGGGTAGAGCGGGGTCAGGATATTGCTGGAATCGAGCAGATACAGATAGATGTGACAGTTATTGACATGCTCGAGATAAATCTGCAGCGCCATGCCGGAATGGACCACCGGCATGGTGGAGAAATCAAGCCCCTGCATGGTTTTGTCAGCCTCGGCCAGGATCGACCAGCGCAACTCGACAGCGTTGCCGAATGCACTCAATCCTTCATCCACCCACAGGGAAGTAGTTACCGCAACGGTTGTAAACACTATTAGGATGAGGTTTGCGGACCTCCGAACAACCTTCGCCATCATGTTATGCTCCGTCTGCACGCGTTAAAAGAGATTTTAAAAAATGATAACACAGAATTGGCCGGCTCTGCCCACAAAAACAGCCATTCGGGCTGAAACGGTGGACCGCAGCAGGAACCGTCCGCCCAATCCCATCCGGGCTGAGATCAGCGATATCCATCCCGAAACCTTATTTTCTCCGGGTTAAATACTCCGCGGCCAATGTTTCCCTGAGCTGACCGAAATTGACCCGGGAGGTGAAATCAAGACTCATGGGCGTCACGGACACCAGTCTATCGACGGCCAGCACATAAATATCGGTATCAGGGTCAAGGCTCTCCGGATCAACCTCTATCACGGTCCGGGCATCGGATATCCGGCTGCCGGCACCCGGAGAATCGAATACCTTTGAATAATAGCTCGTCCGTGCCAGCCTGCATAATTTCCAGGGTGTCAAGGTCGTCGCGTCTCCGGGAACATCGACCTTCAGGATATCAACCTCGGGTATACCCTCCTGAAGCAATAGCTGCCGGGCAAAGTAGTGCAGAAAATATCCGGATACCGCCCAGTCCTGCTCACTATAGCGATGATGTGACTCGATTTCGGTCTGCTTGGACATGGCAATTGACGGAATACCTGCAGCGGCACCCTCCAGCGCCGCACCAACGGTGCCGGAGCAGGTTACATTGGTACCGAGATTTTCACCGTAGTTGATGCCTGAAACCAGCAGATCGATCTTTCGCTGATGCAGCAGCGTTCTCAGGCTATGCCTTACCACCAGAGCAGGAGAACAGGCGCAATGATATGCCTCGACAGGTTCGCCGTTAACCAGGTATTCAACCGGCTCAAGGCTCGCCTGCAGATCCCCGGTCAGGCTTCTTCCCATCCCCGTCTGCTGGTGGCTCGGGGCAACGATGATGACCTCACCGAGGGGTGCAACCGCCTCAGCGGCGGCGCGAAGACCGGGGGATTCGATACCGTCATCATTCGTTACGACGATCTGATAGTTTTGCATTATCCTCTCTTGTTTCCTCTTCTTGCTGAAATGCGATTCCCGCAGATTCTCTCAGGGAGTGACCAGACGCTGTAATGATGGATGACGTTTGAGAATGGTTGTGCCGACCGTGCCGGCCGGATCGATCAGTTCAAAATCTTCAAACTCATAACCGGGAGCGACAGAACAGCCAGCCAGAACCTTCCCCCCGACCGGCATGGCAGCCTGCCACAAACCGGCCCTGACCACAAAGCAATAGTCTCTCCTTGCAGCACAGAGCTCTACCCGCTCCATTGCGTCATGTTCTTCATCCCACAAAAGCAGGATGAGTCCGGTACCTTCATAGAGATTCCATACTTCATCACTGCTCACCTTGTGGAAGCGGCTCACCTCGTCGGCCTCCAGTGAAAAGTAGATGTGCGTCAGCGCGCTTCGGCTCCTGCTCCCTGCCGCGATCGTCATCGCCGAACGGAATACTTCCTTATATCGCCCGCCTTCCGGATGTTCTTGCAATTCCTGGTCATCCATCGTTTCTTCAACCGTATATCGTCGTATCACCAACCGCCCGCCCACCCGAAGAAGGCAATTGTTCTCCGGGCAGCCGGTGCGTTGTTCAGATAGTCAGCGATCCAGCTTCTCCCATTCACTTCGCATCATGATCTGATTATCAATGATGCGATCAGTGAAAAGGATACCATCAAGATGGTCTATCTCATGCTGAAACAACTCTGACATCTCATCTTCAAATACGTCCTCTGCCGCTGTCCCGTTCTCGTCAAAATAGTGTACCGCAATAGTCTTATGGCGCAGCGTTTTTCCGAAAAAGGCCAGATCCGCACTGAAACAGCTGTCCCAGGCCTCAAACATTTCCTGACTGGCAGAGGTGAGCTGCGGGTTGATCATGATGATTTTCTGCCCGCCGGCCTCCATGTAGACAATTCGTTTCATACAGGCCACCTGCGGGCCGGCAATGGCCCTGCCGATCTTTTTTTCTCTCTGGACCTGGTGAAGGGTGTCCCTCAGATCCTGAATATACCGGTCAACCGGATCTGTCCTGAAATCGACTGCTGCCGATTTTTCTCTCAAGATTTCATTGCCGATCATTACTATGCTTTTAACTGACATCATTCATCCTGTTTCTTGCGAGACACCTTCCAGCGCGGCGACCAGGCCCGCCAGGCAATGCATACTTGGCTGCGGCACAAGGTGCCCCCCTGCCCGGGCCCGGATATCGTGATCTATGGTGAACTGTTCCTACATTCCCACGGTGAACATGGCCTCAAGATCATGTCGGGAAAAAGCTTTGAAAGCAAGCATTGTCTCTGATTTCAAGATGGCATGGATGCTCAGCAATTTTTTGGTAACAAGATTTGCCAGATCGTCATTGGTTTTAACCCGAACCACGACAATGAGATCATAATTGCCACTGACGGAATATACTTCAGATACACCTGCCATCTCGGCCAGTTGCTCAGCGACTTCGTTAATCTTTGTGCGTTCCGTATTGATGAGAATGATTGAGGTGACCATATCCAGCTCCTTGTTACCAGTTAGGCTTCAACTATCGTTTGTTGCCAGAGAATCAT
>JAHEMX010000356.1 GCA_024643445.1 Desulfobulbaceae bacterium
ATTTCGAGTTTCAGGGCGTCTTCAACCGAGCGAACTGAAGCGAGTGCATGGACGGTCGTACAGACACCGCAGATACGCTGGACAAAAAGCCAGGCATCACGCGGGTCGCGTCCCTTGAGTATGATTTCAAGTCCCCTGAACATCTGACCTGATGACCAGGCATTGGTGACCGCCCCGCCATCGACCTCTACATCTATCCTTAAGTGCCCTTCGATCCTGGTAATAGGATCAATGGTGATTTTCTGAGCCATCTGTTAAACCTCCAAAAAAGTGGTTTGAGCGTTGGATTAGGGTAATCAGCAATTATCCTTCATCGCTGCCGGACTTGCCTTTGATAAGACGTTTACCAACGCCGACAGCAGCGTGGATACCGACTGCGGCAGCAGTCACACCAAGAATCTTGACACCGAGATTGTCTGCTTTGTCTACAATGCCGGAGCCAGGAACCTTAACGTTCGGAAGTCTTTCGTAGAACGGTGTCATGGTATCCCAGAAATTTGGCTCAGTACAGCCGATGCAGCCGTGTCCTACAGCAACCGGCCATACACCTTGTTCGTTAAAACGGGCCACCGGGCAGTTGGCAAAAGTCTCTGGACCTTTACAGCCAACCTTGTACAGGCAGTAGCCAAGTTTGTGATAAGCATCACCAAATTGCTCAACAAAACGTCCTTCGTCAAAATGAGCACGCCGCTCACATTGATCGTGGATGCGGCGGCCATAGCCGAATTTCGGTCGCTTCAGGCCGTCAAGGGCAGGCAATCTGTTGAAAGTGAGGTAATGGAGGATTGTCCCGAGGAGGTTAACCGGATTTGGCGGACAACCGGAGATGTTGATAATCGGCTTGCCGGTGACCAGCTTGTCAACACCGACAGCGCCGGTCGGATTTGGGCTGGCGGCCTGTACGCCGCCAAAGGTTGCACAGGTGCCGTAAGCAATCACGGCTGCCGCTTTGGAGGAAACTTCTGCCAGGATGTCAACCGCGGTTTTCCCGGCGATCTTGCAGTAAACGCCGTTTTCTGCGGTGGGAATGCCGCCTTCGACGACCAGGATGAATTTGCCGGCATTCTTCTCGATGGATTCCTGCATGGCCTGCTCTGCCTGATGCCCGGCTGCAGCCATTACAGTTTCGTGATAATCCAGGGAGATGATGTCGAGAATGAGGCGTGCCAGGTCCGGGTTGGCGCCCCGAAGCAAGGTTTCCGTGCACCCTGTACATTCCTGAAAGTGCAGCCAGATGACCGGGGGACGTTGTGCCGAGGTAGCAGCCTCCACCATTTTGGGGACCACTGTCTCAGAGAGTCCCAGAGCAGCAGCTGCCATGGTGCATCCCTTCAGGAAGCCGCGCCGATTCAATCGCGGATCCAGAGTTTTGTTTGCCGTGTCTGCCATATCAACCTCCTATTGCTGAAACAACAAGTTGGCGCAAAGCGCGTTTATACTAGTATTCGCTACCAGTAAAGGTGAATAAACTAAAAACCCCATACCAATCAGGTGCACGTTGTCCGCTCCCTTTTCGTCCAACGTTACCTTCTTGACAGGCTTTTAATAAAGAGAAGAGCAATTCTAGTTAATAGAAGATGTTGGGGGTGAATGTCAATTCATTTTTTTCGGAAATCAAACATAAGAAAGACTGAACAGCGATTTAAAACGGAATGGCAGTCGAAAAACCTACATTGTCGTATCGACTTGATGAAAAAAGGGGCAAGTGTCCAGAATAATTGTTAGAGTACCTTTGCTGAAAACGAATGGAGAGAAATTTTATCTCTTGAAACCAAAAATGCCGCCGCCGCGCTTGCCTGAAAAAGCTGGACCGCCTTTTCGCTTGGAGTTTTTCTTTCTCCGCATTGGCTTTTGCGGAGCGTTTTCCTCCGGTTTGCTGATAATGTGGAAATCTTCCACCAACTTTCCTTCCGCTGCTTCTCTATAAGATAGATGGAGCAGCCGGCATTGGGCGAAGTAGCTCTTGCGCTTGAGCCATTTCGGCCAGGGCTGCTGGTGCTGGTGCTGGATGAAGACCGGCAATTGCGTGAGCAGCGTTGTCATCTCCTGGCGGGCGGAGCGCTGCAGATTCAGGGCCGGGCCTATTGAGAGGTCGAGCGCTTCGCGGATCTTTTTGGATAATTGAAAAAGCTGTGCTCCGCTGAAGGCTTTGCCGGTGATGTCGAAGGTGATCGCGGCCCAGGGCACGAGGATGAAGGCGAGAAGGAAATATTCCGGCTGCCGATGTTTTCCTGCAGCGACAGCACCATTATTGAGTCGGTCTATGGTTCTAAAAATCGAACCCAGCCGCTCCCGGCAAAGCGAGCCGTCGGGCAGTTTGACCGTCAGCAGATTTTTATAGTTCCTGAACAGTTCGGTGAAAATGCCGGCTTTAACACTCAACTCGTACCAGCGTGCCGAAACGCCGCTGTATAAATCTTTGAACAGCTCGTCCCTGAGGCGTGAAGGCGGACACAACGTCAATTTACTGGTGGACTGGCAGACGGCCTGCCAGCTTGGCTCATCAATCACGAAGTCGTTACGGGCACTGTGCCGTATCACCCGCATCATCCTCACCGGATCACGGTTTATGCGCTGATCGGGGGTACCGAGAATTCTGACGACGCAACGTTCAAGATCGGTTACCCCGCCGACGTGGTCAATGATGTTCTGGTTTTCAATTTCAAAGAACAGGGCGTTGATACTGATGTCCCGGCGCTGGGCGTCTTCGGCGAGCGACCCATAGGTGTTGTTCGGGGCAAGAACTGCCTGTGGCCCGTCAAGGTCGTGTTCACTCAGCGAGCGCAGTGTGGAAACCTCGATGATCTTGTTGTTCCTGAAAAAGACCTGGACAAGCCTGAAACGCCGGCCGATGGTGCGGCTGTTTGAGAACAGCCGGCGGATCTGTCCCGGCCGGGCATCGGTGCTGATGTCAAAATCTTTAGGGGTTTTTCCGAGGTAGAGGTCCCGGACACCACCGCCAACGAGATAACTTGAAAAGCCGGCACTGTTGAGCTTGCGCATGACGAACAAGGCGTCATCATCAAGCATCTCGAGGGTTATCGGGTGCTCATCCGGGGTGATGATGTGTGCTTCGATAGACATGCCGTCAGTTCAAAAAAGAGCAGGTGATACGAGCATCGTTCACAATAGTCCGGTACGGCTAGGTGGAGGGTGAGAAGCCACGTTTCTCTTTATAGACGGATTCAGCCTGACTGATAAATTGTCTGAAGATTTCGGCAACGGATAGAATGCTTTTCATCTTGTAGGTGTTTTCTCCCGAGAAAAACAGGCCATCTTGCAGGTTGCCGGTGCGGGAGGCGTTGAGCCGTTCGTTGATGCAGTAATGGTGATCACATTTTTTCAGACACAGGTGCTGGCATTTTTTCGCGGTGAGATCCACACCCTTGGCCAGAGCCTGGACAAAGGGTGTTCGCAGCGCTCGTCCCGGCAGGCCGACCGGCGATGTGGTAATGACGATATCCTCTTTTTTGGCGTCCAGATATGCCTGCTTGAATTCGTCGGCAACGTCGCATTCCTTGCTGAGAACAAAGCGGGAGGCAATCTGGATGCCGTCAGCACCGTACTTGTCCATCATTTCCGCCATTTCATAGCCGTCGGTAATCCCTCCGGCGGCGATCACCGGAATATTTTTTACCACGTCACGGACAGGTGGAAACAGCGTGCGCAACGGTTTATCCGTACCAAGGTGGCCACCGGCTTCTTTGGCCTCAACGATGACCGCGGCAGCTCCGAGCTTCTCGGCCAGTTTTCCGAGCGTCGGAGAGGAGACAATCATTGCCACCGGGATATTGTATTGTTTGCCGATTTTGAATATATCCCGGGAAAAGCCGGCACCGGTAACGATCAGATCAACACCGGCTTCAATGGAGCCGACAACGAGATCGTAGAAGTTTTTCATGGCATACATGATATTGACGGCGATAATACCCTCAGTTGCTGCTTTTGCCTTCTTAATGTCCTCCTGGAGCTCCTCGACGGGAACTCCGGAGCCGCCGATAATACCGATACCGCCGCATTCAGCTACGGGTACCGCGAGGGAGGAGGTGGAAACACGAATGGACATGCCGCCTTGAATGAGTGGAATAGGGGCGGTCAGGTTTCCGATTTTAAGAGATGGTAATTTCATATTGAAAAAAACTCCTGTATTTATATAAGGTCGCAGCTCTGTGCACTGAGCTGAATCGATAATGCCTAGCTTGGTGCTATTTGTCAAGCGGTGTGTGGTTCTCTGCCTGCCCGGATGAACGGGAGTCATCGCCTGGGATAATGCCGGTGGTCTGCCTGAACCATAATTATATCATGGATATGGCCTATCTATCGGGCACGGATCAGCAGGAAACTGCCAAGCTTGACTTTTTATTTCATTTACGGTTAATCTGTATGTTTTTCTGATCATGGCGAGAAGCAGGTAAGGTGAACATGAGGGAGGTATTGGTTTGAGACTGAAAGCCTTGAACGGCTTTAAAGACATATTGCCGGATCAAATGTCCGAGTGGCGTCGCGTTGAGTCTGCCGCCCGCGATGTTTTTCAGCGATTTCATTTTTCCGAGATTGGTCTGCCCATCCTTGAGAAAACAGAACTGTTCGCCCGATCGATTGGGGCTGATACGGATATTGTCGAAAAAGAGATGTACACCTTTGTCGACAAGCAGGTAACCATGCGTCCGGAAGCGACGGCCTCAT
>JAHEMX010000357.1 GCA_024643445.1 Desulfobulbaceae bacterium
TTTCTCCTCGGTTTTTCAGGGCCCGAATTGTTATCGGGCTCCCGGATTGAAGCTGATATTTCAAAAAAAAATCTTGGCGGGGTCATTCTTTTCGACCGCAACCTGCACAACCCTGCTCTGCCGGGCAATATCACCTCACCCGAACAACTGAGGCGGCTGACGACCGCACTCAGGGAATGTTCTTCAGAGACGCTTTTTATCGGTGTTGACCAGGAAGGCGGACTGGTACAGCGACTTAATAGCAGAAACGGTTTCAACGCAACCCCGTCCGCCGCGGCAATGGGAAGCGCTGCCGGCGGAGCGGCAGCTACCTCCGCCCAGGCTGAGCAGACGGCACAGACGCTGGCAGCAACCGGCATCAACCTTAATTTTGCACCGGTCGTTGATCTGAACAGCAACCGGGAGAACCCGATAATCGGCAAGATCGGCAGAAGCTTTGCGGAAGAACCGGAATCGGTTATCGAGCATGCCTCGGCCTGGATTCAGGCCCACAACAGACAGGGGATCGTGTCCTGTCTCAAGCACTTTCCCGGCCATGGCAGTTCAACAACAGACTCGCACCTCGGTTTTGTCGATATCTCCGCCAGTTGGCAGGAAAATGAACTGACGCCCTACCGGGAACTGATCAAGCGGGGAGCAATCGAAATGGTCATGGCAGGGCACCTCTTCAACCGCCATATTGATCCGATCTATCCGGCACCCCTGTCACATGCCACCATCAGCGGTCTTCTTCGTCAGGATCTCGGTTTTGCCGGCGTCGTCCTGACCGATGATATACAGATGAAAGGCATCACCGATCGATATGAGTTGTCTGAAGTACTCTGCCGCTCTTTTGCGGCGGGAGTCGACATGATCGTCATCGGCAACAACCTGGCCTATGACCCTGCCGTCCTGGATACCGCACTGTCAGCGGTGCTTGCCGGATTGCGGCAGGGTATCGTTTCGGAAGCACGTCTTTATTCGGCCCTGGACCGGGTTCAAAACCTAAAACAGACTATGAAGGGAAGATGAAATGGAAGAGCAACAGAAAACACATGAGATCTTTATCGGTTATTTCCTCTGGATTTTCGGGATACTCGGTGCCCACCGCTTCTATTATGGACGGCAGATATCGGGAACCATCTACTTCTTCACGCTGGGGCTGTTCCTGATCGGCTGGATTGTCGATCTCTTTTTAATACCGTCGATGAACAGGGACGCCGATTTCCGTTTTATTGAAGGGCCGGTGGACTATAATATCGCCTGGCTGCTGCTGACCTTTCTCGGGATTTTCGGCATCCACCGCATGTATTGCGGAAAGTGGGGCACCGGCATCATCTATCTACTGACCGGCGGTCTCTTCCTGGTGGGTATCATCTACGATTTCTGGACACTCAACGAGCAGATTAGCCTGATTAACCACGTGGAAACAAAGAAGCACTCTGCTCTCAGCTGAAGCGGTCTGCCTCCGAAAGTCCGAGGAGCTGCCCGACAACACTGGAAAGATCACGCAGGGAAACGGGCTTCATGCAGTATTCATCGATACCGGCGCTCATCGCAAATTCCCTTGTCAGCCGGTCTGAGTAGCCAGTAATCAGTACGACCGGAAAATTTGGTCTGATCCGTTTTACCTCGGCGCTGAGTTCGACGCCGGTCATATGCGGCATGGTAAGATCGGTCACCAGCAGGTCGTACGCTTCGGTATTCTCCTGGAAGTGTTCGAGCGCAGCCTTTGCCGATGTCCAGCCGCTGACGTGATAGCCTATACTGCGCAGCAGCTCTCCGATGACCTGTACGACCTGCCCTTCATCATCGACGAGCAAGATCCTCCCTTTTCCATCAAAAACATCGTCGCCCTGAACCAGGAGTCCCGAAGATCGCTGTCGCACCACTACCGGCAGCAGCACCCTGAATACGGCGCCGCGCGCCACTTCGCTCTGGACCTCGACCAGTCCTCCATTGCGAGTGACGATACTATGCACGAGAGCCAGCCCCATGCCGGTCCCATAACCTTTTTCCCTGGTACTGAAATAGGGGTCAAAAATACGCTCACTCACTTCACTGCTGATCCCCTCTCCGGTATCCGACACCCGTATCTCAATCCATTCGGTCTTGTCGCCTTCCCGCTGCTCCACCTTTCTGATCTCAATGGTGAGTGTTCCCTGTTCGCTGCCGATGGCATCGGCACTGTTCGTACAGAGATTGATCAGTACCTGCTGCAGTTCAACCGGGTCGAGATTCACCGGCCCGCAGCTGTCATCGATGTTCTGCTCGATCTTGATATTTGCGGGCATTGTTGAGATGAGCAGCTTGATGACTTCCTTGGCAATCGGATGGATGTATTGGGGATGGGCTTTATGCTCACCATTCTGTGAAAAAGTGAGAATCTGCTCGACCAGTTTTTCAGCCCGCTTGCCGGCGACAAGAATCTCGCTGAGATACTCATAGGTCGGCTCGTCGTCAATCCCCATCTGCCGCATCTTCAGTTTGAGAATCTCCGTATACCCCATGATGGGGGTCAGCACGTTGTTGAAGTCATGTGCAATGCCGCCGGCGAGGGTACCGATCGCCTGCATTTTCTGGGCATGACGAAGCTGCCGCTCGAGCTGGAAACGGTCCGTGACATCCCGGGCAATGGCAATAACACTTTCCACCTCTCCCTCAAGATTTATTATCGGGGTCCCGATAACCTCGTAGTAGGCCACGCCAGCATCATCATCGGTCTCCACCCGCCGGATAGCAACCTCGACCTTGCCGCTCTCGATGCTCTTGGTGACTGCGCAGTCTCTGCAATAGCTTGTCCGCTTGCAGATGATTTCCTGGCATAATCGGCCAATCGGCATACTGACATTCTGGTAAACCGAGTTATTCACCCAGATCGCCGACTTGTTTCTGTCGAACAAAACGATGAGGCCGGGATAACCGTCCAGTATCGCCTTTTTCTGGGATTCGCTGGTGACAAGGCTCACCTCGGCGGTCTTGAGATCGGTGACGTCGATAATGGTCGTGACAATACCACTGACCTGTCCCTTGGCATCATGCATCAGGGCCTTACGGAAGATAACAAAGTACCTTCTGCCTCCAGCCCCGAACACTTCATCTTCATATGGCTCGGAAGATCCGGTCTGCAGCAGCCGGGCATCCATTTCCTGGTGCTTTTCGACGTTACGATCAGCCAGCAGGTTGTAGACACCCCGCTTCAGGACATCCTCATCGGACAGGGCGACGAACTCGGAGAAAGCCCTGTTTGAACCGACAAACACACCGCCTGCATCAAGAAAAAACATCGGCACCGGAATAGCATCTACCAGGCCCTGTTCGTATGTTGGCACGCGTGACATAGACATACCTGTCAGGTAATCATATTAACGCCGGTCAGGCCAGAGCCGGCGCGGGAAGATAACTCTGAATTTACTTTATTATAATTTTTCAAGATATTCCAACAATTATAGTGACCATCTGACTTTTTTTTTAAGCGCCGTTCAGTTTGCAAAAGGACTTTTACTTGACTTTTCCGGCTGCGGCCATCATTAGTCTTGCAATACTCAGCCCAAATAATGGAGAGCTCATGGCAGACAGCACGACAGATCAAGGCTTCTCCTGCCGGAAAAAGCCTGACATTTCATACCCTTGTTCCTGGGAATATAAAGTAATCGGCAGCGACAGAGAAAGACTCGAAGAGATAATCGAGGGTGCATGCGCTCCTCTGCGCCCGGCCATCACCCTCTCAAACGTCAGCTCGAGTGGGCGCTATTACAGCCTGAACGCGACACTTGAAGTCGAAAGCGAAGAGATGCGACTGAATATCTTCAAGCGGCTCCAGGACAGCAAAGAAGTTAAGATGGTAATATAAATGGCTCAAGAGAAAAACAAAAGAAGATCAAGGCTGGTCCCGGTGCTGCGCGAAGGAGTCGCCGTTGTCCAGATGATTTTCTTTAAAGAGCTGAGAACCCATCTACAGGCTGCTCATCCGGACAAGGAGCCGAAGCTTGTATCGCTGCTTGCCGGCGCCATAACCAATGAACTGTTCGGGACTGCCAATCCGGAAAAACCATTTGCCCGCTTCCTTGACGAACAGCGGACAACCATTGAGCAGGAGATGCTCGGGCTCTGTGTGCATCTGGCCCATCTGCGCCGCCACCTTACCGATGCGCTGAGAATACAGGCGCTCTGTGACAATCAGGAAGGTTTGCAGCAGTCAAACGGACTGGTCATCGCGGATAAACTGGGCATGCTGCTGAAAGACCGGGAGATACCGCTGCCGTCAACCTTTATGACCATGGTGCGGGAAACAGGTGCGCAGCACCAGCTGATCATCCCTCCGGCCCACATTTCAGCCGAAGAAGATAACACCATCGTGCATTGACCGGCACGATCTATCAAGTCCTCGTCTTCAACCCGACAGGCAACACGCCCCGTACCGAGTTACACAGATAGATTCCGTCCGCCTGCAGCAGATCCTCGCGCAAAAGCACCCGCTCCCTGACCGGAAGCGTGGCCTGATGCTCGAGAATTGCCCTTCTCATGATACCGTCCAGAAGACCACAGCGCAGCGGAGGAGTATAGTAACAGCCATCCTTGAGAACAAAGATGTTGCTGATACAGCCTTCGGTAATTTCACCTCTCTCATTGCTGAATACAACATCGAACAGACCTTCACTGCGGGCCTTGTCATAGGCCCGGTCGTAGATCTCCCGCCGGGTTGTT